>PXEK01000282.1 GCA_003564735.1 Cryomorphaceae bacterium | reverse complement strand
GGCAAAATCGGGTGTGCCAAAAAAAACGGTGTTGTACGACTTCATTAAAATGAATTTAGTTCTTTATCAGGTTTGCAAATTTAATACTTCGTAACCGCATTACGAGAGTTGTTTGGACTATTCCGATGCACACATCTTTCCTTTAACTTAAGTCACTCGGAAGAAATTATCTCCCTATTTCATTGCCACAAAGCCTCGAAAACTTTGATTATTAAAGTCGACGGTTGAAATACCTGAATAAAAAATAGAAGCTTATTTTCGATTGTAGTACTTACCCAAAACCTTGAAAAACTTTTCTTTTGATATGGGTTTGGTTACATAGTCCGTCATACCCGCCTCTAAAACACGGTCTCTAACTTCGCTGAATGCATCTGCAGTTAAGCATATAATGGGCAGCTTTTGAAAGTACGGATCATCGATTTTTCTAATGGCCTTAGTAGCTTCGTACCCATCCATTTCAGGCATTTGAATGTCCATTAAAACAAAATCGTAATTTTTACTACTCACTACATCCAGGGCTTCTTTTCCGTTACTTGCGATCGTAACTGAAGCTCCTCTAGACTTTAAAAACCGTTCTGCGATTTTTTGATTTATGGGGTTGTCTTCCACAACAAGAGCCGAAGCTCCCGAAAAGTCTCCCCCATTGGTTTGGGGTTTTTCTACTTTCGTATCGATTTCGGGTTGAGAATGCCTTTCAATTTTTGTCTCGCTTTTACGGAAGGTAATTTCTACGGTAAATATAGAACCTTTCCCCTGCTCACTTTCAACAGCTATGGTTCCTCCTTGCAGTTCCACTAACTTTTTTGTAATGGCGAGACCCAAGCCGGTTCCGCCGTATTTATTAAGTATGTTTAAGTCTCCCTGCTCAAAAGTATTGAAAACAACCTCTTGCCGGTCTTTGGGAATCCCTATACCTGTATCCTCAACTTCGAAGCCAATTTCATGATGGGTCTCATTTTCACTGATAACATAGGATTTAATTTTTACACTACCTTCATCGGTAAACTTAACGGCATTTCCGATAATATTTATGAGTATTTGTCGGAGTCTGTTTGGATCACCAATTACTTCCTCGGGTAGTTTTTTATCGAATTCATATGTCAATTCAACGCCTTTCACCTCGGCTTTTTGCTTCATCATTTGAGCAACCCGCACAATATTCGTTTTTAAGGAGAAAGGCTCTGAAGAAAACTCTAACTTACCGCTTTCCACCACGCTGTGATCGAGGATGTCTTGAACCAAACTCAAAAGATTATCAGCACTGAACTTAAGGGCTTCCAGCTTTTCTTTTTGATCTTCTCTCGGGTTTTCGTCTAACAGGAAATCGGTATACCCGATTACTGCATTTAAAGGAGTTCGTATTTCATGACTCATACCCGAAAGAAACTGCTGTTTTGAACGAGCCAAGCTTTCGGCACGTTGCCTGCCTTCAATAAGTACTTTTTCAACTCTCTTGCGCTCCGTGAGGTCATGCCATACAGCCAAAATGACTTTTTCTTGGTTGAGCAAAACGGTAGTAAGCGTCACTTCAACCGGAAACTCCTCACCGTTCAGTTTTTTGTGAGTCCAATCAAAAACATACTTTCCGTTGTCCAATACTTGTTGAACCACCTCTTGTCCCTTATATTTCGAATTTCGATTATCAGGCTGCATTTCGGGTGAAAATTCGTGAGGCAATTTACCGTAAAGTTGCTCTTTACTTTCGGCACCCAGTGCTTTTACTGCCGCTTCATTGCAATCTAAAATACCCTTAGATTGAGTAAAAATTAAGTGAGGGTCACTTGAGTACTCAAAAAGTATTTTAAACTTTTGGTCACTCATAAATCTATCGGTTACATCTTTAGCTATACCTATGACACCCGCAAAAGTTCCTTTTTGATTGAAATAAGGCTTCTCCTTCATCTCTAGAATTACCGGTTCATCTTTTCGATTTCTCATTTCCACAAAAAAGTTTTCACTTTCGCTAATGCCTTGAAGAATCCGATTAAATGCCTCGTCTTTTTCCTTATTTATCGGATTCTCAGTAAACCTTCGATACTTTGGATTGGCAAACTCTTCAGGGGTGTAACCCAAAACTTTTAAAACATTCTCGCTAATGTAGCTGAAATTAAACTTCAAATCGTGACGGTAAGTGAAGTCAGACGAATATTCAAATAGGAGCTTCTGCTGGTTCACTAAGTCCTCTAACTCCTTCCTATTCTTATCCATTTGTTCACGAGAATCTTTCAATGACTTCACATAGCGCAGTATGACAAAGAGAATGAGTCCTGTAAACAAAAATATTCCGCCGCCAATAATGAGAAATCCGTTTACAACGGCTTCAATTACATTAGACTTTGTTACTCCTAGTGCGAGACCGTAGGACTCATCAAAAATTTCAATGGGATAAAACGCTATTAGAACATCTTCATTTTCCCTATTTTTTTCAATTATACCCTCGAATACATCTGAAAGTCCGGCCTCTCTAAGATCTTGTACCTCAGCAAACGTTTTTTCGTGAAGTAACACGTTATCTGCTATAGTTGTATTCAAATCCAAATCGACTACACCGCCTCCTCCCGGTTTCAGTAATAGGGAAAAACCGGACGTCAAATCAATAAAGTTTGAGGGAACATTACTAAGGTAGGTATGTAAGTCCAGATCAAATACAATTCCTGAACCACTCCAACTAAGATATAGTTTTTGCCGGTTACTTTCAAAAAGAATTTCTTGTTCAGGAAAAACAGGGGCGGCAATATTCATGTAAATATCACTCACCGTACCTGATTCATCTACTTGAAATCTTCTGGCCTCTCCATTCACGAATACCGTAACAGATTTAATGTAACCGGCGTGTTTACTAATCAGATTTAATATGCCCGATTCTACCAAGCTACCATGGGGTTCTTCATATTGATATTGTGATGAAAAGAAATATAAGTCCCTTTTGAAAACCTCCATTTCCATTGACACTGCGTTGGCAGTGATTTGTGACTGCCCAAGCAAATAATCCTTTCGGCTTTGGGTTTGATTCTTTAGTAAAAAATTAAACACATACAAAAGCGCCACGCACATAGCAATTACTAGAATTGCTACTGTAGCGAATGTGTTAAAGAAATGTCTATCAACCCGTATTTTCTTCATAGTTCTTACAAAATTCTAATTATATGCCACTTTAACTGTTTGATAGGAGAAGAAAGTACAGTAAACTCCCTGCCGGAATGACGAAAGACACCCGTTTTTTTATCGTCGTTAAGGATGTTGAACATGCTTTTTCGAAACGATTCGTTAGTACTTTTATAAATTGAGGGGAGTAACTGTATTTCACTTTTCCGCAAGCTATTTACCGAAAAATTACCGGATAATGTTTTCCTAAGGCCGGTTATGAAATATGACTCATCACTAGCGGCTAAAACATTCCCATCTTCGTCAATAAGCATATAGGTTCCACCGGCCACGTCTATATGATTATTGAACACCTCTTGACAACTGAATACCCCTGCAACAAATGAGTTAGAATCATTTGATAAATGCTTTACATAACTCACCATTGGCGCAGCATCGAAAGAATTAACTACCGGGGTCAATTGCCAATAAGAATCACTTAAATTTTTATCGCCAACGTTTCTATCAAGAAAATATCCAAACCTCGAAATTTCCCTATTTAGGAATTCATGGTTCATTTTTGGATAAACAAAATAATCATTTCCTCTGCTTATTATAACCTTGGAGAGAAATATTGTTTGTTGGAACTTTTGAAGAAGTAAAGAATCAATACCTGCAGAAAATTGTCGGTGTTCATGATTATCGTAATTTGTCGAACCCACCCGACTAAGAAGGATAGGTTCAGTAACATTTGTAAAAAACCGGTTTGAATTTAAAAGATTACTTTCTTCAACTTTTTTCGTTAAGGTAGATAAGAGTTTCACCTCGTTTACAAAGCGATAGTTTATGTCGTATGCTTGGTTTTTGAGGTCACTTTTTTCTTTTTCATAAGTATTCCGGATATCTGAACAAGCGTTTAAAGCGTACAAGACTATAGTCAAAATTAAAGCGAAATAAGACCTTTTAATAACAACGTTCCTCATTACTTTACTCTTTAACAGAAAATGATTTTTCTCCTCATAATTCCCGGCAGAAAAGCGCTCCCTGTGGAGCAAACAAAACCGATATACCTTTAAACACAATATTTGTAAGACTCAACTGTTCACCATTCAACCAAATGTGACTAAAACTGTACCGGAATAAAACCGGCATATCACTTCGCCAAATGTTCACCTTACAGGAGTAAAAAATTATTTGATAATAACAAACTGCTTCGTGTCAATAACCGAATGATTGGCGGGGTCATGAACTTGTAAAAAATAAGTTCCCGCAGCGAGTTGAGATATGTTGATTCCCGTTTGTAATGAAGAGTTTGAGGAGTTTATAAAGTCGTGATGCATCATTTGCCCCAAGTTGTTATAAATCCTCAACTCAATTTTGTTAGAAGGAACGCTCTCAAGATTCAAGTTTAAAACTCCTTTCGAACTCACAGGGTTGGGAAAAACAGTTACCCCGCCCGCCTGTTGATGGTCTAAAACACTAATAGATCCAACACTAATATCTTTGTCGGTTGCAGATGATCCGCAAAGATTGTAAGCTTTTAAAACGACATTATACTCTCCAACTTCAGCGAATTGATAAACAGGATTAGTATCATTGCTGTATTCATGAGGCTCGAAAATCCATAAAAACGAATCAGCATCTAAAGAAAGGTTTGTGAAATCTACCTCAAAATTATCTACCTTAAATTCAAAATCAACCTCGGGCTTATCAATTGAAGATATAATGAGGGAGTCTGTAAAGTTACACAACCCATCCGTAACGTTTACTAAGTAAGAGCCCTCTTTAGTTATAAGTCGTTTGGCTCTTTCTGATCCGTCGTTCCATAGGAAAACTTCACCTTTATTTTCTAAATCGATAATCAATACATCGCCGGAACACAATACCGTATCTCCCGATAAAGAAAAACGGGGCCGTATCTCTTCAATTTCAATAGATGTTGAATTACTACAATTATTCTCATCCGTAATGGTCAAAGTAAAAATACCGCCTTCATCCACTACGAGTGTGCGGTTTCTGCTGCCGTTACTCCACCTGTAATCACTAAAAATTTTATCGGGCGCTACCGCCACTTCTCCACCCGCACAAAACCTTGTTGGTCCCACAATACTCGTTTGAGGAAGGGGAT
>PXEK01000198.1 GCA_003564735.1 Cryomorphaceae bacterium | reverse complement strand
TAACGTTTGGATTATTGCGCTACTCCCCGTTGGCGGCTTTGGTGTAGCACTGCTCTATCATTACTTTGGCAAAACCTCAGAGAGGGGAAACAACTTACTGATTGACACCATACATGACCCCAAACACATTGTGCCCTTTCGAATGGCTCCGCTGGTTTATTTTGGCACGGTGGTTACTCACTTTTTTGGAGGGTCGGCAGGACGAGAGGGCACCGCACTGCAAATGGCCGGTGCAATTGCCGATCAATTCAGCAAACCGCTGGGACTTACGGCAGATGACAGGCGTATTTTAATGGTGGCGGCAGTAGCCGCCGGCTTTGGATCGGTATTCGATACCCCATTGGCCGGGGCTGTTTTCGGCTTGGAGTTTTTCCTCATTGGTAAAATACGGTACAATTCCATTTTCCCCGCTTTTATCACCGCCATAATTGCCGATACCGTAACCCGACTTTGGAACGCGCCCCACACGCACTACCACATCGACTTTATTCCCGATATTACTTTCGAGAAAATAGGTCTTGCGATAATAGCCGGCATCTTTTTCGGAATTTGCGCCGCTGTATTTAGCCGCTCGCTACACAAACTTTCCGCAATTTTCAAGTCCAAGATATCTTACCCGCCGCTTCGTCCCGTAATTGGCGGAATCATAGTAGTAGCCGCCGTATGGCTTTTAGATACTACAAAGTATATAGGCTTAGGGCTGCCCACCATTGTTCAATCATTTGAGGACCAACTGCCCGCCTACGATTTTGCCATAAAAATTGTATTAACCGTTATTACACTGGCTGCGGGATATAAAGGCGGTGAAGTTACCCCCTTGTTTTTTATAGGAGCCACACTGGGCAACGCATTGTCACTTTTTATTCCCTTGCCTATGGGACTCCTCGCCGGTATGGGATTCGTGGGTGTTTTTGCCGGCGCTACCAATACGCCCATTGCTTGCAGTTTCATGGCAATAGAATTATTTGGTGCCGAGTGCGGAATGTATGTAGCTATCGGTTGTGTGGTTTCATATATCGTATCGGGAAACAACAGCATTTACTCACGCCAGGCTTTGGGCCAAGCTAAAAGTAAACACCAATCAGCAATAGAAGGCAAACGACTTAATGAAATTCAACTTTGAGGAATAAACAGGGAGATGAAACGCATTTGCAACGTAATAATCAGAACGCGACCCATCCCATGGAAATTATTCTGAAGATAAAAGATTTAATTGGATGAAACAGAGAATATGCATTTGGTTTTTATTGGTTCTGACCATGATCATGACCTCCTGCTCGGGAATCAGAACCACTCAATTACCCACAAAGGTAAATGAGAGTAATTGCCACAATACAACGTGGGAAGTTCAAACGCCTCAAAGTATTCCAAAGCCTATTCACACGCTTAATATCGATACGGCATTGACGAACCGATTTTCATTTCAATCGCTCAATACCGCTAACGCCATCGGAATTCTTGAACTGCTCTCACAATTTGTGGAACTGAAAAAAACTGCGGCAGCTCAACCTACAATGAATAAAAGAATAGAACTTGTGGAGCTTTCTCAAAAAGTAAATCAACGCATAAATATAGCATCTCTTGAAATTTCAGCCATAGGAAGTGAGTTGGATTGCGAAGAAGAACGTGCCGATCAAATTGCCAATTACCTAAAAAGCAAAGAAGACAATATAGAAACCAAACTTACTGTGAGCGCCATCATTATAGGCGCGGCAAGCGCGGTTGCCACCGGTATTATACTCACCTTGGGAAATACGGGAAACACGCCTGAAATTATTGGCATAAGCGCCGGTTTCACAGAAGCCACCTTGGGTGTACTCATTTTGGCGAATGAGAAAAAAACGGAATTCAAACATCCTCGCAATGCATTGAAAGACATTTGGGAGGCACCTGAATACTCCACCATTTTTCCCCCGTCCATTTGGTACTACCTCACGTATGAAAATCCGGAAAACGACGAGACATCGCGAAGGCAACGACTCATTGACAATTGGTTGAGCTTAGGTCAAATAAAAGACATAAAAGAAAAGGACAAAGAAAAAGTATATGGTTTACTGTATGGCGAAGGCGGCCAATACACAGCCGACCAACTTGCAAACAGGGCAGATATGTTTGACCAAATTCAGGCTCAAATCACCTTAATGAAACAAGATCTAAAATTACTAACCATCGAATTTGAAGCAATTAACAACGGCCTTTAACACCCAAGTCACCCCGCACGATTACCAACTTCACCCCCTCAGCAAACGCCTTTCACAGTCTAAATGAGCAGACGGCTGTCACAGATGGTTTATACAGACGGATGTAACGATTCCAACGATTACACGATTCAACAGTTCAACGATTAAACAATTCCACAGACGGTTTTCACAATCTAAATGAGCAGATGGTTTTCAGCAGACGGATGCAACAGTTCAACGATTACCTCCCTACGGTCGGTGAGCTCGGGCAAAGCCCTCGGTTCAACAACTCAACAACTCAACAACTCAACAACTCAACAATTCCAACAATCCAACAACTCCAACGTTTCACCAATCAAACGAACTACTTACCTTTGCACCAAAATTACACCTACACAAAATACAAAGCGAAATACAACATAAAATAATCGCACCTCAACTCAAGGAAAAACAAAACAAATGAGTCAACAATTCACTGAACAAGAAAGAGTAAGAAGAGAAAGCTTAAATCGACTCAGAGAGCTGAACATCGAGCCCTACCCCCAAGAAGAATTCCACGTAAATACCACCTCCACAAAAATATTGGCCGAGTTTGACCAAAACGAAAAAGCCTTTAGTGACATCTCCATCGCCGGCAGATTAATGAGCAGGCGCATCATGGGAAAAGCCTCTTTTGCCGAACTGCAAGATTCAAAAGGACGCATCCAAATTTACATCAACCGCGATGAAATTTGTCCCGGTGACGATAAATCACTCTACAACGAAGTTTTTAAAAGACTCCTCGATATAGGAGACTTCATCGGCGTTACGGGAAAAGTTTTCAAAACCCGCGTAGGCGAAACTTCCATCCATGTCACCTCATTAAAAGTACTGTCTAAAGCCCTGCGACCGTTACCCATAGTCAAAACCGACGCTGAAGGAAAAACCTATGACGCCTTCACCGATCCCGAACTGAGATATCGCCGCAGGTATGTTGACCTTGTCGTAAACAAACGCGTAAAAGAAACCTTTGAAAAACGAACTAAAACGTTCAACGCCATGCGCGAGTTTTTCAACGAGCGCGGCTACCTTGAAGTAGAAACCCCCATCTTACAACCCATTCCGGGCGGTGCGGCAGCCCGACCATTCATCACGCACCACAATGCACTCGATATCCCCCTTTACTTGCGCATCGCTAATGAATTATACCTAAAACGACTCATTGTAGGCGGCTTTGACGGCGTGTATGAATTTGCGAAAGACTTTAGAAACGAAGGAATGGATCGCACGCACAATCCCGAGTTTACCGTAATGGAAATTTATGTGGCTTATAAAGATTACCACTGGATGATGGACTTCACCGAAAAAATGCTGCAACATGTGGTTACCGAAGTCAACGGAACCACTGAACTCCAAGTAGGTGACAATAAAATAAGCTTTAAAGCACCCTTTAAAAGAGTGCCCATTTTAAAAGCTATTGAAGAACACACCGGCTATGATGTGAGCAACATGAACGAGAGCGAAATTGGCGAAGTATGCAAAAAACTCGACATTGAAGTTGACGACTCCATGGGCAAGGGCAAACTCATTGATGAACTGTTTGGCGAAAAGTGTGAGCACAACTACATTCAACCCACCTTTATCACCGATTACCCCGTGGAAATGTCACCGCTTTGCAAAAAACATCGCGATAACCCCGAACTCACCGAGCGATTTGAACTCATGGTAAACGGCAAAGAAGTGGCCAACGCTTACACCGAGCTTAACGACCCTATCGACCAGCGTGAGAGATTTGAAGAACAGCTCAAACTAAGTGAAAAAGGAGACGATGAAGCCATGTTTATCGATCACGACTTCCTTCGCGCTTTAGAGTACGGCATGCCGCCCACATCGGGAATGGGCATTGGTATGGATCGTCTCGTGATGCTGCTCACCAATCAATCATCCATTCAAGAGGTCCTCTTTTTCCCCCAAATGCGACCCGAGAAAAAAGCCGACAAACCCTCGCCCGCCGATTTTGAAAAACTGGGCATCAGTAAAGAGTGGGCTGAAGTCATACTCAAAGCCGGCTACGAAAACGTAAAATCATTCCTGGAAAACAAACCAACGCAAGTACACCAAAAGCTGAACGGATTTAGAAAGAAAAATAAACTCGATATTCCCGCTCTGCAACTTGACGATGTAAAAAAATGGTTTGAATAATTTTGGTCAGAACCGACAAACACAACACTATGTGGGATAAAATTGACGAAATAAATAAAGAAATTGACGACTTCACGGTTGAAACCGCCGAACAACTCGAACAATTTCGAATTAAATTCTTGGGCTCAAAAAACGTCATTAAAGACCTTTTTAAATTGATGAAAGAAGTGCCCGCCGACCAAAAGAAAGAGTTTGGTCAAAGGCTCAACGCATTAAAACAAAATGCCCAAAAACGATTTGACGGCCATAATAAAACGGCGACATCAAGCACCGATAAAAAAACCGAAAAGCCCGATGTAACCCGCCCCGGATTTCCTTTAGAGGCCGGTACGCGACATCCCATATCGGTAGTTCGCAATGAAATCGTCACTATTTTTAACCGCATCGGTTACACGGTTGCCGAGGGTCCCGAAATTGAAAACGACTACCACAACTTTACCGCACTTAACTTCCCTGAGGAGCACCCCGCCCGCGATATGCAGGACACATTTTTTGTTCACGATAACGGTCAAGCTCCCGAAAAACTCGCCCTGCGCACACACACCTCATCGGTGCAAGTGCGCGTAATGGAAACCCAAAAGCCCCCCATACGCATCATCGCCCCGGGTCGGGTTTTTAGAAATGAAGCCATCTCGGCTCGCGCACACTGCATCTTTCACCAAATTGAAGGACTTTACATTGATGAAGGCGTATCATTTGCCGATATGAAACAAACCCTGATGTACTTCGCAAAAGAGTTTTTTGGAAAAACAAAAATTCGCTTGCGCCCCTCCTATTTCCCCTTCACCGAGCCCAGCGCCGAGGTAGATGTGTACTGGGGACTGGAAACGGAAGCCGACTACCGCATGACCAAAGGAACAGGGTGGTTAGAGATTATGGGCTGCGGCATGGTTGACCCCAACGTATTGGAAAACTGTGGTATAGATAGCGAAAAATACTCGGGTTTTGCCTTTGGAATGGGAATAGAAAGAATTGCCGCACAACGCTTTGGTATTGGCGACTTGCGTCACTTTTTTGAAAACAACATCGAGTTTTTGTCGCAGTTCAAAGGAGCTTAAACACCCGGAGACCAATCGTAAAAAACACAGAGCAAACCACTTAACACCTGCATAAAAACTATTAATCGGCGTATAATACAAATCTTTGCCTATTGAGCGATTTTATTACATTTGCGGGTTCAAAACAAGAGCCGCGTTAAGTTATTATAGAAAAAACACACATGAAAGAATTACTCGAAAAATACGAAAATAAGACCCCCGAAATTGTTTTTGAATGGAATGATTCTGAAACCGACGCCCGTGGCTGGGTAGTCATCAACTCTTTACGCGGAGGAGCTGCCGGCGGCGGAACAAGAATGAGAAAAGGCCTGGACAAAAGAGAAGTTGAGTCCTTAGCCAAAACCATGGAAATAAAATTTACCGTGGCAGGCCCTCCCATCGGCGGAGCTAAATCCGGAATTAACTTTGACCCCAACGACCCGCGAAAAGAGGGTGTTTTAAAACGTTGGTACGCTGCCGTTACACCCTTGTTGAAAAACTATTACGGTACGGGCGGCGATTTGAATGTTGATGAAATTCACGAAGTAATTCCCATCACGGAACAAAACGGTGTTTGGCATCCGCAGGAAGGTGTTTTTGTAGGTCACTACCAACCCACCGAAGCCCAAAAAATAGGCAAAATAGGCCAACTGCGAAGCGGCGTCATTAAAGTTCTTGAAAACACAACTTACAGTCCTGACGTAACCCGAAAATACGTAGTGGCCGATATGATTACCGGCTACGGCGTTGCCGAATCGGTTAAGCACTATTACGACATTTACCGCAACATCGGAGTTACCGGCAAAAAAGTCATCGTACAAGGCTGGGGTAACGTAGGGTCGGCAGCCGCTTTTTACCTGGCTCAAGAGGGTGCCAAAATTGTGGGCATTATTGACCGCGACGGCGGACTGATAAACCCCGAAGGATATTCTTTTGAAGAAGTTCGAGAGTTATTCAAAGCTAAAGAAGGAAACAAACTCAGTGCCGACAATATGTTGAGCTTTGAGGAGGTAAACAACAAAATTTGGGACGTTGAAGCCGAGGTATTTTTACCTTGTGCGGCTTCCAGACTCATCACAAAAGACCAAGTTGACCGTATGGCCGGCGCAGGAATGGAAGTGATTTCAGCGGGAGCTAACGTTCCTTTCGCCGATAGCGAAATATTTTTTGGCCCTATCGCCGAATATACTGACCGTAAAATGAGCATCATTCCCGATTTCATTTCCAACTGCGGTATGGCGCGCGTTTTTGGATACTTGATGCAAGACAACGCCGATTTATCTGATGAAGCCATATTCAATGATACTTCCAATACCATAAAAGAAGCACTTGTTGAAAGTCACTCGAAAAACAGCGACACAACAGAAATAGCCAAAACGGCTTTTGAAATTGCACTCAGTAAATTGATTTGATGTGACCGAAAACCATAATTTCACAACTTTTTAAACACACACAATTATGTACACGTTAATGGTGGTTATCTTCATCTTGGGCTATATCGGTATAGCCCTGGAACACAACATTAAAGTTGATAAAGCCGCCTCAGCGCTCATTACGGGGGCTTTAGCGTGGACACTTTTGGTTTTTGGCGCCGAATCTATTTTCAATATCGATTACGGTTGGTCCATAACTGAATTCTTTTCCAATGCCGGTAATTTGAGCGCAGACCTCAAACACTATTTAGAGGGGGTTCCTATAGACAAAGCGCAAGATGAATCGGTGTATAAACTTACCAACTCTTTTATCATATCAGAGCTGCAACACCACTTGGTCGAGATTTCTGAAATTTTATTCTTCCTTATCGGTGCCATGACCATTGTTGAAGTCATCGATACACACGACGGCTTTAAGCTAATTACCGATAAAATCAGAACCACGAAAAAGGTTAAGCTCATTTGGCTGTTAAGTGTAATCACCTTTTTTATGTCGGCAACCTTAGACAACCTCACTGCCTCCATCGTAATGGCCACATTACTCAAAAAACTCATACGCGATAAAAACGACTTGTGGATGTTTGCGGGAATCGTAATTATCGCCGCAAACGCCGGCGGGGCTTGGTCTCCTATAGGTGATGTTACCACCATCATGCTGTGGATTGGCGGACAGGTTACGGCTCTGAACATTATAAAAGTTCTCATTCTCCCCTCTATGGTTACCATATTGGTACCTCTCATTATTTTGTCCTTTACGATGAAGGGGAACATTAACCGACCTGAAAGCTATAACGACCAAGAAGAAGAATTGACCAACACCAAAGAGAAAAACAGCATTTTTATTTTGGGAGTATTGGCATTGGTACAAGTACCGATTTTTAAAACCGTAACCAACATGCCGCCGTTTATGGGGGTTTTATTGGGTTTAGGCGTTCTTTGGCTGTACACGGAAATCCTGCATCGCGCCAAGCCTTCCAAAGTAAAATCGAAACTAAGTGTGGTGTATACACTTCGCCGAATCGATACGCCTTCCGTGTTATTCTTTTTGGGTATTTTGATTGCCGTTGCTGCGCTTCAAACGGCGGGTCACCTCATGCAAGTAGCTCATTTACTTGAAGACGGTATTGGGAATATTTATGTTATCAACATTACCATTGGGTTGTTATCGGCTATTGTAGATAATGTACCGCTAGTAGCAGCGGCAATGGGTATGTATGAAATAGGCCCTGTGGGTGATGGAGTACTGGCTTATCCCGTTGACCATCCGTTTTGGGAGTTTTTGGCCTACTGTGCGGGTACCGGTGGGAGTGTATTGATTATAGGCAGTGCTGCCGGTGTGGCCATTATGGGTATTTTGAAAATTGACTTTGTTTGGTACGTAAAGAAAATAAGCTTGTACGCTCTTGTAGGTTACTTTGCCGGAGCGGCGGCCTTCTACGTTCTTATTAACACCATCATGTGATTTATTTTTTTTGAAGTACGATTACGGTCCAATTTGCGTTTATACATTTGAACGCAAATGAAACTTATGATTACTTCTCTCATAGCACAAATCACAACCGGCGCTGACACCCTCCAAGAAGGAGCGGGCGAAGGCGTAAACATGGAAACCCTAAGCGTTTTAGAACTTATTGCCGGCGGCGGCTGGTACATCATGGGGCCGTTGGGCATTCTCTCTATCATTGCTATTTACATTTTTATTGAGCGATTCAGAACCATAAACAAGGTGGTAAAGGCTCCCGTTCATTTTCTCGACAACATCAAAACGCTCATTCAAGAAGGAAAACTTCAAGAAGCACGCGATATTTGCCGCCAAGATGACACGCCGTATTCACGCATGGTAGAAAAAGGTATTATGCGAATTGGCAAGCCGATGCCGGATATCACGATGGCCATCGAAAGTGAAGGGAAACTGGAGGTGACCAAACTTGAACAATCATTAAGCATTGAAGCTACTATCGCCGGTGCTGCCCCAATGATTGGTTTTTTGGGAACCGTTATAGGTATGATCAACACCTTCCACGAAATGTACAGCTCAGGTAACAGCGTTGAGTTAGACCAACTCTCGGGAGGTATCATGCAAGCCATGGTGACCACCGCAGCCGGATTGGTCATTGGTATTGTAGCTTATTTGGCTTATAACATACTCATTTCACGATTGGATAAAGTCATGTTTAAAATGGACAAAACCACTGTGAAATTTATTGATATACTTCAAGACCCCGCATAATTATGGCTATTAAATCAAGAAATAAAGTAAGCGCGGAATTCAGTATGTCGTCAATGACGGATATTGTTTTCTTGCTCCTCATTTTCTTTATCATCGCCAGCACAATGATAAGTCCGTACGGCATCAAAGTGCTCCTGCCCCAAAGTGCACAACGCACAACGGGAAAGCAAAATATTTCGGTGAGTATTACTGAGGATCTCAAGTTTTACGTGGGAGATAAACAAGTACAAAAAAGCGAAATTGAAGCTATATTGAGAAGAGAAGTGGGCAATGAGGAAAAGCCCGGTGTGATTTTACGCGCTCATGAAGACGTAAACGTAAAAAATATCGTTTATGTAATGGACATTGCCAAACGCAATAAATATCAGGTGGTATTAGCCACGCGAAATCAGTAAAAAATGGATTTGTTGAAGCGAAAACATAAAAGAGAAGGATTGGTGGGCACCATTGTGTTTCACATGGCTCTTTTATTGATTTTTATTTTCGCCGGACTCAAATATCCCGATCCGCGACCGGAACAAGGCGTTGTGGTTGATTTTGGCACAAGTGACGCCGGAACGGGCCAAACCCAACCCACTGAGGTAGGCGCTACAGAAAATGTAGTCCCCGATCCCGCCCCTGAACAAACCACTCCCACCGAAAGCTCACCCACCGAAACAGTGGACGAAGATGTACTCACCGATACAGAGGAAACCGTTGAACTGCCCGAAACACAAGAGCAAAAAACGGAAAAACCGAAAGAAAACGACGAACCCCAAGAAGAGCCTGAAGAACCTGTAGAGGAAAAAGAAGAACAAAAAATAAGCGAGCAACTCAGCGGCGCCTTGGAGCGATTTAAATCCTCAGAGAAATCGGGCGGTTCTGAAGGTGACGATGATGATGCCGTGGGCGATAAGGGCGACCCCGACGGTTCAAGAAGCTCAAATTACACGGGAGGAACAGGCGGTAAGGGTGGCGGCAAGTACGATTTGGGCGGCCGATCGGCCACCAAGCGCCCAATACCCGAAGGTTGCGGAAATGAAGAAGGAACAGTGGTGATTACCGTACAGGTAGATCGCGACGGAAACACCATTCGGGCACAACAAGGACGAGGCACAACGGCTTCAGACAACTGCTTAATCGAAGCGGCCAAAAAAGCCGCCTTAGAAACAAAGTGGTCTCCGGATCCCAATGCCCCGCGAACACAACAGGGGAAAATTACCTATAAATTTATTCTGGGCGGAAGGTGACCTACGAGGAGTGTACAGCCTATTTATTCTCACAACTCCCCGCTTACCAAAGAACGGGGAAAGCGGCATATAAAGCTGATTTATCCAACATCACCCACTTGATGAACCTGCTGGGAAACCCGCACGAATCATTCAAAACCATTCATATTGCGGGAACCAACGGTAAAGGAAGCACCGCTCACATGCTGGCGGCCGTATTGCAAACCGCGGGCTACAAAACCGGACTATACACCTCCCCGCATCTTGTCGATTTTCGGGAACGCATTAAAATCAACGGGGAAATGATTCCGCAAAAGTATGTGGTTGATTTTGTTCAGAACCAAAAACACGAAGTAGAACAAATTTCCCCCTCCTTTTTTGAATGGACTGTGGCGTTGTGCTTTGACTATTTTAAACAATGTAAAGTAGATATTGCCGTAATAGAAACCGGATTGGGGGGCCGACTCGATTCAACCAATATTATCACCCCGGAAATATCCATAATCACAAACATAGGTTTGGATCACACCCAATTTTTGGGCAACACCATAGAGGCCATTGCGAGAGAAAAAGCCGGAATCATAAAAGAAAACGTACCGGTGGTTTTGGGCGCGATGCTCCACGAAGCCGAAAAAACATGTACAAAAATCGCACAGGAAAAAAACGCTCCCGTGTTCAAGGCTTCACAATCCGATTTTAAAATACTCCCCCGCACCGATGTAGGCGGTCCCTTCACCACACAAAACCTCAAAACCGTGCTTACGGCGTTGGGGGTTCTGACCAAAAAAATGCCCCTGCTAAATAAAGCCCTAATTGAAAAGGGCTTACGAAACGCCGCTCAAATTACGGGACTGAAAGGGCGCATGCAAGTACTTAAAAAAAAGCCGTTGACTATTGCCGATGTAGCGCATAATGCCGAGGGTTTGTCGCTTTCATTCAGTGAAGTACAAGAAAACACAAAAGGAACACTGCATATAGTGTTTGGGACGGTAAACGACAAGGATTTGGAACGGCTGATTCCCGTTTTACCGCCCGGCGCTCACTATTATTTGTGTGCACCAAACATACCGCGGGCTCAAAAGGTGGAAATTTTACACAAATTTTTCCGCAAAAACGATTTCCGGGCAGTCGCATTTAATAGTGTAAAAAGTGCCTATATAGCTGCAAATGAAGCCGCAAAAATGAACGACACCATATACGTAGGAGGAAGCACATTTGTGGTCGCCGAAATTTTGTGACATTTTTATTCAAAAAACTTAGCGACAATTAAAGTTGATGTATATTTGCAGCCGCATTACGCGAGAGGGGCGATTAGCTCAGTTGGTTCAGAGCACCTGCCTTACAAGCAGGGGGTCACTGGTTCGAATCCAGTATCGCCCACAAATGAAAGCCGTATCTAAGCAGATACGGCTTTTTTTATGCTATTTCAGCATCTGTATCGCATTGGTTCGTAAGTCTATACGCATTGGTCGCTTCACCGAAGGACAACACAGCACATCATCATCCAAGAACCGATAATAGTAGCCGTAAACGGTAAACTCCTCAGCTCCTTCAAATCGAAAAAAACCGGTATCGGGTCCAAACTGTTTAAAATAAGAATCCTGAATGAAATAGCCCTCCTCTCCGGAAATAGCCAGCAATTGGTATTGAATCCACTGCGCTGCATTTCCGCCGTCACACTGCACCGGACTAAACAAAATCAACGCATCGGGGAGTGTATCTTCATTCAGTTCCAGTTCAAACACCTTAATAGAACCCTCACCTTGCGGAATTCCCAACGCTGCATAGGAAAACTCACTTAACGTATCATCGCCCGTGAAAAATTCAGGACGACAGCTATCTGCGGCAACAAACTCCCCTTCCTCGATTTGTTTCTGCGACCAAAGCTCAAATGCCGACATAATATCCCCGGCATTGCTCTCTTGTTCTTTAGAGTTACAACCGGTATTGAATATTCCAATAATACCCAAAATCAGAAACAACAGATTAAACCGTAAATTCATGAGCGATTATTTTCTCCAAAATTAATAAAAATGTGCCTACTAAAGTTGAATGTTAAAACATACCATGTACGTATAAGCTCTAATTCAACCTCTAACATGCACTGCGTGACTATACTAAACATAGCCGAAATTATGTTGTTATTTTGAGTAAGAACCTGTAGATAAAATCTTGCAAAAACAGTTATTTAGAATGATTTTATATAAAGAGAGTAGAAACCCAAACCTCAATCCTATTTCACCGCCTTGCCTTACTTTTGTTTGCATAAATCTTAATACAAAAAATACATTGCACAATGAGTGGTTTAATTAAAAGTTCACTTGCGAAAAAATATTGGATGGCCGCAACAGGTCTGTTTCTATGTCTCTTTTTAGTGGGACACCTGGCGGGGAATCTTCAATTGTTTATCCCCGGCGAAGAGGGTAAAATTCAATTTAATGAATATGCTAAGTTTATGACGACAAACCCTATTGTTCGGGTGCTGTCAATTGTTACCTTCGCTTCAGTTTTATTTCACGTAATTGACGGTATTATTTTAACCGTAGCAAACAAAAAGGCGCGCCCACAAAATTATGCCTATTCGAAGCCTTCAAAAAACAGTATTTGGACTTCGAGAAACATGGGTGTTTTGGGCACTATTATTCTTGCCTTTATTATTACTCACTTGAGTAACTTTTGGTACAAGATGAAATTTGGCAGCTTGCCGGTTGACAGTGCGGGTTACACAGATCTCCACGGTGTAGTCATGGAAGCTTTCCAAAGTCCGATTTACGTTATTATTTATGTAGTAAGTATGGTGGCAATAGGTTTTCACTTATGGCACGGTTTCTCAAGTGCTTTCAAAACAATGGGTGTAAGCCATAAGTCTTACACGCCTTTAATTGAAAAAGCGGGTTACGCATTTTCAGTGATTATACCGTTGGGCTTTGCCCTTATCCCCATCTACGTGTTCCTTACTAACAGCTAAAAAATTATTATTATGAAGTTAGATTCAAAAATACCTGAGGGGCCACTGGATAAAAAGTGGACAAACCACAAAAGCAACATTCGCTTGGTGAACCCCGCAAACAAACGAAATATAGATGTCATTGTCATCGGTACCGGTTTGGCCGGTGCGTCAGCCTCAGCTTCCCTTGCTGAAATGGGCTATAACGTGAAAGCGTTTTGCTTTCAAGATTCCCCCCGCCGTGCGCACTCTATCGCAGCCCAAGGTGGTATAAACGCGGCAAAAAATTATCAAAACGACGGCGACTCTGTTTACCGTTTATTCTACGATACGGTAAAAGGCGGCGACTACCGCTCAAGAGAAGCCAATGTATATCGCTTGGCTGAAGTTTCAACGAATATTATTGACCAATGCGTAGCTCAAGGTGTACCTTTCGCACGTGATTACGGTGGGTTACTCGACAACCGTTCATTTGGCGGCGTGCAGGTGAGTCGTACGTTTTATGCCAAAGGCCAAACCGGCCAGCAGCTTTTGTTGGGCGCCTACTCCGCCCTTTCACGTCAAATTTCAAAAGGGAAAGTAAAGCTGTACAACCGTCATGAAATGGTTGAAATCGTAAAAGTTGACGGTAAAGCCAGAGGTATCATCGCAAAAAACTTAGTTACCGGCGAATTGGAAAGGCATGGAGCTCACGCGGTCGTATTAGCTTCGGGAGGTTACGGAAACGTGTTTTTCCTCTCAACCAACGCCATGGGTTCAAATGGTTCGGCCGCTTGGAAAGCTCATCGCCAAGGCGCCTTATTTTCCAATCCTTGCTTCACGCAAATCCATCCTACTTGTATCCCCGTATCGGGTACATACCAGTCAAAACTGACATTGATGTCCGAATCACTGCGTAACGACGGTAGAATTTGGGTTCCGAAAGAAAAGGAAGATGCTGAAGCCATACGTCAAGGTAAACTCAAGCCTACAGATTTACCGGAAGAAAAACGAGATTACTACCTGGAACGTCGCTATCCCGCCTTCGGGAACTTGGTTCCGCGCGATGTTGCTTCACGCGCAGCGAAAGAAAGGTGCGACGCCGGTTACGGTGTAAATAAAACCGGACAAGCGGTTTACCTGGATTTTGCATCAGCCATTCAACGCTACGGAAAGGAAGAAGCCGCTGTACAAGGACTTAAAAATCCTTCAGCCCAAGAAATTACCGACTTAGGTAAAAAAGTCGTAGCATCGAAATATGGTAACTTATTCCAAATGTATGAGAAAATCACAGGTGATAATCCATACCAAACGCCTATGATGATTTTCCCCGCGGTTCACTACACCATGGGAGGTCTTTGGGTAGATTATAACTTGATGACATCAGTGCCCGGCCTCTTTGCCACGGGAGAATCAAACTTCTCTGATCACGGCGCTAACCGATTGGGAGCCTCTGCACTCATGCAAGGTTTGGCCGATGGCTACTTCGTGCTCCCTTACACCATTGGCGATTATTTGGCTGATGACATCAGAACCGGCCCCATCAGCACCGACTCAAAAGAGTTTGAAGATGCGGAAAATGAAATTGTGGAGCGCACTCAAAAATTAATGAATGCCAAAGGCAAACACTCCGTAGATGAGTATCACAAAAAATTAGGCCTCATCATGTGGAATGAATGCGGAATGTCCAGAAATGCCGAAGGCCTCAAAAAGGCCATGAAGGAAATTCAAGAACTTCGTGCGGACTTCTGGGAAAACGTAAAAATACCCGGCAATATCAACGAATACAACCCCGAGTTAGACAAGGCCGGTCGGGTAGCTGACTTCCTTGAACTTGGGGAGCTGATGTGTAAAGATGCTCTGGAAAGAGAAGAATCGGCCGGAGGTCACTTTAGAGAAGAGCATCAAACCGAGGAGGGTGAAGCTAAAAGAGATGATGAAAATTACGCTTTTGTATCCTGCTGGAATTACAAAGGCAACCCGAGTGATGCCGAGCTTATTAAAGAAGACCTCGTATTTGAAAATATTGAATTGAAAACAAGAAGTTACAAGTAGTGTTTTACTACTAAAACAATAAAAGCGAATATATTATGAATTTAACGCTTAAAGTTTGGAGACAACAAAACGCCGATTCAAAAGGCGAAATGGTCACATATAAAGTATCTGACATTACACCCGACATGTCTTTTCTCGAAATGATTGACGTTTTGAATGAAGGCATACTCAGCGGTGATATTGAAGACAAACAAAATTACGGTCCCGTGGCATTCGATCACGACTGTCGCGAAGGTATTTGCGGCATGTGTTCAATGTATATTAACGGTGAACCTCATGGTCCGGGAAGAGCCGTGACAACTTGCCAACTGCACATGCGCGAATTTAGCGACGGCGAAACCATTTACATTGAGCCGTGGAGAGCTAAAGCTTTCCCTATTATCAAAGATTTGGTAACCGATCGTTCAGCCTTTGACCGCATTATTCAGGCCGGTGGGTATGTATCAGTAAATACTTCAGGTAATACCCAAGATGCCAACGCTCTGCCCATCCCGAAAGAAAATGCAGATGCGGCATTTGATGCGGCCACGTGCATAGGATGCGGAGCCTGTGTGGCTGCTTGTAAAAACTCTTCGGCCATGTTATTTACCTCAGCTAAGGTGGCGCAACTCTCTCTACTCCCCCAAGGAGAGCCTGAAAGAGAAAAACGCGTTATGGATATGGTAAAACAAATGGACGAAGAAGGTTTTGGAAACTGCACCAATACGGGCGCATGCTCCGTGGAATGTCCCAAAGAAATTTCACTGGAGAACATTGCGCGAATGAACCGAGAATTTTTACGAGCCAATTTGACCTCGTCGAAGTAATCCGCTCAGCCGCAAAATATAAAAAACCTCGATCTTTACCGACCGAGGTTTTTTTATACCAAAATTTACCGGACATTTTTTGGTCAGAACCGAAAACCCACTGAATATAACCGTTAAATTCACCATTTATTCGCAAATTTGTTACCGTATGAGGGAATACACTAAACAGCATGTAAATTTCACTGTTTAGTTTCCTCTACAGAACTTTGAAAACATTCAACATGAAAGATATCATCATCGTAGGTGCAGGCTTAGCCGGATCGGTTCACGCCATACTCATGGCCAAAAAAGGTTACAACGTAAAAGTATTTGAACGCCGTCCCGACCTTAGAAACGTAGAATTAAAAGGCGGTCGCTCTATAAATTTAGCATTATCTACTCGCGGACTCAAAGCTTTGGAACCGGCCGGGGTAAAAGAAGAAATTGAGAGTATCTGTATTCCCATGTACGGAAGAAAAATGCATGACATCAAAGGGAATCTCACCTTTCAATCTTACGGCAAAGAAGATGAAGCCATTAACTCCGTATCGCGCGGCGACCTCAACAAAAGGCTTCTTTTAAACGCGACCGAATATAAAAACGTCTCCTTTTTCTTTAACCACAAATGTGAAGACATAGACCTCAAAACCAACACCGCACATTTCATCGATGAACATAACAATCGCGTATCGCACACCGCCGACTATATCTTTGGAACTGATGGCGCTTTTAGTGCCGTGCGACTGCGCATGATGAAAACCGACCGGTTCGACTTTTCCCAAACGTATTTAGGTCACGGCTACAAAGAAATTCTACTGCCCGCTAATGAAGACGGAACACACAAATTGGAGAAAAACGCCCTTCACATTTGGCCGCGCGGTCAATACATGCTTATCGCACTTCCCAACTTTGACGGCAGTTATACTTGTACATTATTCTTCCCCTATGAAGGAGAACCCTCATTCAACTCCCTTCAAACCCCCGAAGCTGTTAATGACTTCTTCAAAAGTACTTTCCCCGACTTCTATGAACTGATGCCCGATTTGGCAGATGAGTACTTTAAAAATCCGACCGCCTCATTGGTTACGGTGAAGTGCAATCCATGGAATCACGGAAATAAAACCCTTATCATGGGGGATGCCGCACACGCCATTGTTCCTTTTTACGGGCAGGGTATGAATGCCTCTTTCGAAGATTGCAGCGTATTTTATGAAATGCTGGAAGCAAACGACGACGACATGGAAAAAACCATCGTGGAATTTGCCGCAAAACGCAAACCCGACGGAGATGCCATTGCTCAACTCGCATTGGACAATTACATCGAAATGCGCGACTTGGTTGCGGATGAAAGTTTTTTACTCCGCAAAAAAATAGAAAATAAAATTTACGAAAAGCACCCCGAAAAATGGATGCCGCTATACTCACAAGTAACGTTCAGCCATATCCCTTATTCCGTAGCTTATGAAACCGGGCAAAAGCAAAAGCGTATAATGGATAAAATCATGAGTCAACCCGATATCAAAGAAAAGTGGGATTCTCAAGAGGTTGAACAACAAATTCTCAATGCATTGGACCATTAACGTATTACTCATTTTAAGCCTCGCGGGGTTTACCTCAACAACTTGGGCTCAAAAGCAATACAAACCAAAATTCAAGAAAAAAAGCAACAGTCTTGAGCGTGTTTTCCCCGATGAAAATGTGTTTAAACCGGGGGGTTGGCAATTCGGTGCGGGTGTAACGGGTCTGCTCAATTTCGCTGAAAACCAACACTCACTACCAAACAACGAAAACACTTTTACCACCCGAGGAAGAATTTTCCCATTTGTGGCCTTGGAGGTTGGCAGGTATTATAACTTCAAACCCACATTCACCTTCTCTTATCTCAATTACGGTTTATCATACAAAGGTTGGGGCGCCTCTGAGAAGTTTGATGTTTCCGGCAATGAAGGTTCTCACTCCAACTTGAGCCATTATCTCTCGGGTTACTTTGACATCAACAGTACAATTCCCGTGAGTAAAATGCACTTTATTCAGAACTCGGTAGGAATAAACGTTGACTACGGTTTTCCGAGTGAGGGAAACAACTACCCCGGAGATATTCAATCGGCCGTAATGCCCGATTTCCTCGCCGGAATTAACTACAAACTAGGCTGGGGCATCAAACCCGATACCGATATCATTTTCGTGCCATACGTACAGGTAAACCTTTACAATATTCACCCGCGGCAAAATGATTTTTATCGATACGATGTGTTTAATACATCATACATTCCGGTTATTGTGGGTATTCGAATGATGTTGTTTAATCTCAATACGGATTCATGTCCCGATGTGGACAACTCACAACTCCCCGAAGGGTTTAAAAACGGTTACGGACTATAACGGGACCCAAGACTTTATTTGAACACCCGACGATCAAAAGGAAAAGGAACCGTTTCGATAATCCGTATTTTCTTGGCGTCAGAATGCGCGGGATTGATCAAATAATTGAAATCTCCTTTTACGACTGCTGAGGGAACCTTTAGTACGCACGTTTCTCCGGACCTTATCAATGCATCGCCCGCTCGTTGTGTCTCGATTGAGGCCGGCCACTGAAAACCCGAAACATCAACAATATCGGTTTGAGCGATTGAAACGCCAACGGGAATATCAATTTCCATCATCATATAGTCATCAGGTAGCATATACATTGTTAAATGCACCATAACCTCAGCCATAGCTAAGGCTCGGCTGTCGGCAGTGTAAAGAATTTCTGTACCTTTAGAATTCCAACGGTTATTTGATAAAGCAGCACCCTTTCCGCTTAAATCCCCGGCATACTTTCTCTTAGTTAATCGAAAAACTCGCATTACGCAAAAACGCCGTGTTCTATCCTGTTTAACTCATCGATGACCAACTCTTTGCCGTATGAATCACTTAACAACTCAACGGGTTTCATGTTGTTGAGCGCGTAGCAAGGCGTGTTGAGCCACAAATTGAACTTTTCATCACTTTCAAAAACCTCTTTACCCAAATAAGTAACCTCAGCCAATTCAATGATTTTTTCACTGTGAATAGACTTAAAGCGCTTTTCAGGATTTTGACGATAGCGCTGCAAAGTTTTTGAAGAAACATCTAAAAACCCCGCCCAGTCAAGTTCAGTGAAAGGAAGGGCTTGCTTTATTTTTTCAAAGATTTTTGACGGCAACCCTTTTCGAATAACCTGTATCACAAGCATTTTATCTTGTAAAAATGAAGCAAAGTTTAACTCGGCTCCACTTTGATACATGCCCTCGTAATTCATTTCTTGAACGTAGCCTTGAATAGCGTGATCAAGGTTGTATGGCTTGGGGTTATTTCGATTACTATACGTCATAGTTAATATGTTTTGTTCGCAAACATAAGACATTTGTCTATAATAAAAAAACATTTTACTTATTTTCCGGCTGTACTCAATATTAACCGTTAAAGTAAAAATTATCGTGCCCGGTGAGTTTTTTTCTACTTTTGAAAAAAATAATTTACTATGGTTCTGACCATTAAAAACTTAAACAAAGAATACCCGAACGGCGTAAAAGCCCTTAATGATGTTTCGCTCACCATTAACCCGGGAGTTTTTGGTTTGTTGGGTCCCAACGGCGCGGGGAAATCATCGCTGATGCGCACACTGGCCACATTGCAAGAAGCTGATTCGGGCGAAGTGACTTTTGGCGATTTAAACGTCCTCGAAGACAAACGCGAAGTACGAAAAATATTGGGTTACTTACCCCAAGAGTTTGGTGTTTATCCGCGAACATCAGCCTTGGATTTACTCAACCATCTGGCAGTACTTAAAGGTTACCGTGCCGGTGAACGCAAAGAAATCGTGGATTATTTACTCGATAAAGTGAATTTGTACGAGCACCGTAAAAAAGCCGTGAGCTCATATTCGGGAGGGATGAAACAGCGTTTTGGAATCGCCCAATGTCTAATCGGCGACCCCAAGCTGGTGATTGTTGACGAGCCCACAGCCGGCTTAGACCCGGGAGAACGCAACCGGTTTTACAATATCCTGAGCGACATAGGTGAAGAAATTGTTGTGATTTTATCTACTCATATAGTGCAGGATGTTCGCGAGTTGTGTCCGCAAATGGCCATCATGAATAAAGGTCGCTTACTTTACAGCGGAACCACCGATGATGCCTTAGAGCTCGTCAAAGGAAAAGTGTACATGCGGAATATCGAAAAAGGCGAACTGCCTGAATTCGAAAAAGATTATGCCGTAATAAGTAACAAACGCATCAGCGGTAAGCCGCGTATTCATGTTTTTTCTGATGAAGCGCCCGGCAACGGATTTACCCCTACCGAACCTACATTAGAAGATGTGTTTTTTGCCAAAATAGGCGGCCAAATATAAAACTTACGATATGTGGAAGTTCATTACATTTGAATGGAACAGGTGGCTAAAGTCTCCCATGCTTTGGATATTTTTTGGCGTTAATGCCTTGCTTATTTTTGGGGCGGTAAGCTCTGAAAATGTCGCCATTGGCACCTCTTCAGGCGGGAGTATTTTTTCCAACGCCCCCTTCATTATACAAAATTACTACGGCGTTATGAGCATCGTCACCCTGCTGATGACTACCGCTTTTATGAATGCCTCGGTGAACCGTGACTTCTCTAACGGAATGTACCAATTTATCTTCACCTCTCCCATCAAGGAAGCCGATTACTTTTTCGGGAAGTTTATTGGTGCTTTTACCTCTGCGCTCATTCCTATCACGGGGGTTTCCTTTGGCGCGATTATCGGCTCTTATATGCCGTGGGTTGATGCGGAGCTCATTGGCGACTTTATGTGGAACGGTCACCTCAACGGCTTTTTTGTACTGGCACTTCCCAACAC
>PXEK01000248.1 GCA_003564735.1 Cryomorphaceae bacterium | reverse complement strand
GCAAAACATCACCGCGATTAGACTCTACGATGTGCGCGGTCAATTGGTTTGGAATTTTGAAGGTAGTGAACCTCCGCCGGTAGTGGTGGAAACCGCTTCATTTACACGCGGGGTGTACACCTTACAAATCAACACGGAAACCGGGGAATTTACCAAAAAATTGATTTTGCATTAAGGCTCGCGCTCACTCCTTTTTACCTTTGTCACAAACTTTACGATATGAAAAAAATTGAGCACATCGGTATTGCGGTCAAAGATATAAACAAGGCGAATGAAACGTTTAAAAAGCTGTTTGGTAAGGCCCACTACAAGGTAGAGACGGTTGAAAGTGAGCAAGTATCCACGTCGTTTTTTGAAGTGGGCGAATCAAAAATAGAGTTATTGGAAGCGCAATCAGCGGATAGTGCCATCGCCAAATACTTGGCTAAAAACCGAGAAGGGATTCACCACATTGCTTTTGCGGTGAACGATATTAATGCAGAAATTAAGCGATTGAAAAACGAGGGTTTCACCTTTATTTCAGATGAACCCAAAAGAGGCGCCGATAACAAACTCGTGGCGTTTATTCATCCCAAATCTGCCAATGGTTTGCTGGTAGAGCTTTGTCAAGACGCGGAATAACGGCTCAACCTCCCGGATTCAAATGAGATGCTTTGGAAGGTTTAGGGGAATCAATAACTAATAACCACTTTTCTTATATCCGTCATCCCGTCCTTATGGTGAAAGTGTAATATATACACGCCCGCAGGCCAGTTTTGGGTATTTAGGGTTTTTGTTCCTTCATTGGGGAGGGTGTTGCTTTTGAATATTTCTTCACCGGTGACAGAGTACACGATAAATGAGCCGCCCGGTTTTTGACTTGAATACTCAACGAGTAATCTGTCTGTTGCGGGGTTGGGATAAATATCAACATAACTCTTTTTTTCCAAATTCGATACACCCGTGGCAGATGTGGTGAATGTGGCGGGCGGTGAAAAAAGGCTTACCGAATCACTCGAACAGCGGGCTTTCACGCGAACGTTGTATTCCGTTTCCGGTTGTAACCCGGAGAGAATCAAAAAAGTATCGTTTGTTACGGCGGTATCATAAAATTGGGGTGCATTTTCCCAAGCGGCGGTGTAACTTTGAGCGTGGGTTACGCTGTTCCACATCACACGTGCCTGTGAGGCGTTTATGTCGTCAACGGTATGTATTAGGGGTATTTGACATGCCGGCGGCGGAGTGGTAAAGGATACCGGCCCGTAGCTCTCGCTTGTTGATTCATTTTCACAAGAGTCTTGCACCCAAACATCATACGAAGTATTTGGGAGGAGACCTGTGAGAACATACGGTGATTGTGTAATGCCGGTAATTACCGTTCCCGTGCCGGGGGTAAAACCGGCGGTATCGTATTCCAAGTTCCACAACGTATCACGGCTAGCTACATGAACGGCGGCTTCATGCGGTGATAATACCTCTGCATACACCGTATCCGGTTTTTCACAAACTTGCACCGGCTGCGGGCAAGTATCCAACCCCCACTTGGCCACAAATAAATCATATACAGGCCCCCAAAACGGCAGCATTCGGTTGTTAAAATGAATGTTGGTAGGTATCCGCCCGGCTAGGATAATATTGCCCGCATTATCAAAACTAATATATTCAGGGAAGCTTGGGTGGGCAGTGAAGTTTTCCATGTGTAAATAATCGTGTTGAACACCGTCGTCCACAGCCTTGTCAAAAACTATAAAGCCCGGGGTATTGCGAATTTGAGAACCGTTTACCGGCGGCACAACCACCGACCCGTATTGGTAGGTATCCTGCTCGGTTTGCTGATAACAGGTTGCAATTTTTTCTCCAAAGAGTGATATTTCATCCAAAATACCGGCGTCTATTCGTCGCCCCCAAGTATCGTGAAAAATCACATTGAAATTGGAGTCTAAGGCTAATATATGCAATATGTTTTGAATGTTAGGCCTCAAGTTTAAATGTTGGCCTTTGACATTGGTTAGCCTGCCGGCAGCTCTGAAATACATATTTTCATCATCATCCACTATTAAGCTTTTTATCCAGAGAATATTTTGATAAGGTACATCGTTAGTATCAAATTGGAAGCTCCACAAGGGTTTGGCGTTTTTATCGAATTTTAAAATAAAACCAAAGTTACCCAAACCAACGGTGTCACCGTTCATGATCCTAAAAGCACCGTTTGAATGTGTCGCTCCGGAAATATAAACATTTCCCTTGGGAGAAACTTCTAAAGAACCGGTGTGGCGGGTGAAAAGAGTCCCGGGACCACTGTATGTTTTTACTACGGAATCAAATGACAATACATTCCCGTTCGCGTCATGTCGTGCAAGGTAGTTATAAGATTCATAAACATAACCGGAATCATATATCCTGCCCGTAATGCCGAAAGATAAAGTATATATTTCACCGTTTTGCCCTAACGCAAGGTTTAATGCCGACCCCGGAAGTTCAGAACTTTCAAAAAAGTATGAACCGTTACCGTTTTTATCGACTTTGTGGATTTTATTATTGACCAGAAGGATATAACTCATAGCACTGTCCTTAGCTAGTTTATAATCAGCAATGATGGTTTCTTCCATATAATAGTGCCATTCCACATCGCCGTTACAATCAAATTTTATGAGAAAGCTTGTGTGCCTTCCCACCCAATGTTGAAGGGTGTCATTTTCAAAATAGAGCGGACCGCCGGTATTGCCGGCCACATAAACATTGCCCTCATCATCCACTTCCATTCCTACGATTTCTTCACTCGCAGGTCCGTTTTGAGGAGGTGGGAAAATTGATCCAAAAGACTGCACCCACTGCCACTGCTGTTGCGTAGCGCCCGAAAAGGGGAGTAAAAAACACACCCCTGCCAACAGGAAAACGATGTTGTTAAATCTCATTTTATTAAATTTCATGAAGTAATATGTTTATTGACTGATGATTACTTTTCTTATTTGCGTTATCCCGTCCTTATGGTGAAAGTGTAATATATACACGCCCGCAGGCCAATGAGAGGTTTGTAAAATTTCTACACCTTCACTCGGTAATTCGGACCGACGCACAATTTCCTCTCCCGTTACGGCATAAATCGAGAATGAATTACCGGGGTTTTCCCCCTCAAAATTTATGTGCAAAGTATGCCGGGCGGGATTGGGATAAACGGTTAAAGAATTACCTGAGTTGCTTTCTTCAACCGATAAACTTCGTTTACCGTCGGGACACGGAATTTCCGGAATTTCAAAACAAAATTCAATTCTACACAGTGAATCCACATTATCGGGCTTGATGTAAAAAGTTATACAAAACGGGTTTGCCCCGCCGGGGATCATTTCAAATGAAGTCACATTGGGCTGCCCTTGTACAATACCGGGATTACCCGTTATGTTTACGGGGTTTCCGGATTGATCTTCGGCATACCATATAACTCCGCTAAATGAGGGAGCGAAAAACGACGCAGAGCCGTAATAAATTCGGTTGCCATGCATATCGGTTTTACAACTGTCCACGTCAAGGGGTTCAATTCCCAAATCACAACTATCATTACAGGGAAACAAATCACAGGGGTGTTCGTGGTCATCATCACAAAGTACGGTGCTTATTTCAGCGGTACAGGTAGTATCGGCACAACCGTTTTCTGATTCCAAGACGAGTTGATAGTGGTGTGTTCCGAATAAGAGTTGTTGCGGCCAAACACTACCGCTGTTGCTTGCCACCGGAAACCCATTAATGAGCCACGTGTACTGTTGAAACTCACCGGGTACACCGGGTAAAAGGAACGAATCTTCAGCACAAACCTCATAGCAGCCGCACATAAAGTTTTGAATGTAGGGCAACGGATCAACAAAAGCAGTATCGCTGTATGAACAACCTATATCATCATAAGCGGTGAGCAAATAAGGGCCGGGATTATTGGCTGCAACGGGAGTGGTTGTTGCGCCGTTATTCCAATGGAATGCGGCAACGGGCGGGTTGTTCACGGTAAAATCAAACGTTACGCCCGAGTTTTCGCAAAACGGAGCGCCCATGTTAGCGTTAATTTCAGGTTCGAGATGGGGTTGAACATAAAAGTTGAACCTGCTTGTATCCCGGCAATTTGAAATAACATCGATCAGCTCTAAATACACGTGATTGTGACCCTCAGTAAATCCGCTAAAATAATTAATATTGGGAAAAGAACTAAAGTGTGAAAATGCACTGTCAAACCAATTGTATGTAATACCGTTTCCTGAATTCCCCAAAAAGCGATAAATTTCATTTTGGCACAACAGCGTATCTCCTAAAATGGCGCCGGCCGTAGGGGGATAATGTCCCAACCGCACCGGACCTAACCGTTCAAGACAACTTGTTGAGGGATCGGTCACCGTTAAAAAATAAGCCCCCGGGTCACACACATCAATTGATTGTGTGGTTTCTAAGGTGGACCACAGATAAGTTAAACCTGTTAAGAAAGTATAGTTAGAAAATTCTAATTCTTCGCAATCGTTCTTGCAGGTATATAACGAGCTGCCGGGTAAGATTTCATCAGAGGGGTCAAAATCATTTGTACTCACCGCAACACTTGTATCAAATTGATCGGTACAGTTGTAAAGATCCGTAATTGTAAGTGTGGTCGTTATTGATGTGAAAGATGAACCATACGTATAATGACTATTCCCGTTGATATAAGCGTCAATTACACCGTAATCCCAATGCCATGTTTTAATGTTACCGGCAGATAAATCGGTAAAGAGAACGGCTTGGTGTACACAAGCCGGTTGAGCGGGCTCAAAAAAGGCGTTGGGTTTATCGGGTACTTGAATGATTTGTTGTGTGGTGCAACTTTGTGTGCCGTTATTCACTTCAAGCGTTACCGTTTGCACGGTTCCTTCGGGAAAATCTTCATTGGCGTGAAAAGTAGTTGCAAAACTACCCGCGCCGCTGCTCCAATCTATGGAGGTAATAGGGTTGCCGGGAGTGTGGGTGGAGCGGTTTTTGAATTCAAAAGAATAATCGTTGCCGGGGCCGCAAGTTGTGAAATAATAAAAATCGGCAGTGAGTTCTATTTCGTATGGAATACTTTGAAAAACCAGGCAGCTATCGGGGTTGGGACCTGAGGAGTTGGCAACAACAGCTTCAATAACCACCCCGTAAAACCCGGCGTTGTCGTGGGTATATAATACGGGAACGGAGTTGAAATTAACATTACTTTGGTCAACGATTCTCACGTTTGTTATCCGGCCCTGATTTATTGAGGCATTGACCTCAATATTGCCGCATCCTAAATCTGTAACAGAGGCAACGAT
>PXEK01000331.1 GCA_003564735.1 Cryomorphaceae bacterium | reverse complement strand
TATCATAGGTTTCCCAGTTCTCACCTCCGTCTGTAGTTTTTGAAATAAAAAATGACGAACCACGCTCCGGAAGGTATGATATGGGTTCGCCAACGGTATAACCCGTATGGTGCGAGGGAAAATGAATGGAGTTGACCCTATAAAACGGCAGCTCCAAATTGCTCTCAGTCCAGGTCAACCCACCATCGGTTGTTTTACGCAGTAGTTTGTCATTACCGGCAACTCCAACAAAACCCGTATCGGGATTGAGGAAATAAAGTGCGGTAAGCTCTTCATGAAAACTTTTTATAGTATCCCATGTTATGCCTTGATCGGAGGTTTTAAGAATGAAACGATCAAAACCGGTGAAGGGGTTGTTGGGGTTTCTCCCTTCGGCTATCGCATAACCGGTTTGTCCGTGGAGACTCAATTTCAATACTCTACCCGAGTTGTAGTTTAAGTCTCCAACATTCCATACCGGCAGCCAAGTTTTACCCGAATCAACAGTACGAAAAATCCCTTCCTCACCGGCAATTAAGCCGGTATCGGGATCATAAAAGCTTAAAGAGAAAAGTTCATCGTTGGAAGTATTAATTGTTGAGTCCCAAGTTTCCCCTAAATCATAAGAGTAGATGAATTTACCCGCCATTACAGAACCAAACCGACTATCACCTCCTACGGCATACACCAGAGAATCGGATACAAATTGAAGATCACGGGCATGTGCGTTAACATCCAAAAATATATCTCTCCAGGTTTCACCCGCATCTTCTGTTTTTAAAATCAAAAAGGGATATCCTGCCAAAGGTGCCTGCAAATACCCCATTTGTAACCCTACAGAATCGTTTTTGAACTTAATTACATTATGAAAGGAAAGGCTGTTTTCCCATATGTGCTTTATTTCCCACTGAGCGCTTACCGTAGAAGATATAACAAGAAAAAAAAGACACAGAGCATTAACTTTCAGCCTCTTAGTACAGGGATTATATTGTAGTATTCACAAACGTAATAAAATTTAATGGTTTCAAAGTGTTTTTCAAGGTTCATTTTTGAATAGACCCCTCAACGGTCACTACAAGTCCTCCAAAACCGAAAAAAACCAACTCAATTTTTAATGCGCTTCCAGCCAATCGGCGCCAAAATTGGCGTCAACCACCAAAGGCACGCCCACATCAACGGCGTTCGCCATTTCTTTTTTCACCATTTCCATGAGTTGATCCTCCTCCCCGTTTGCGGCATCAAAAATCAATTCATCATGCACCTGCAAGAGCATTTTTGATTTCATTTCGGCCTTTTTCATGGCTTTGTGAATGTTAATCATCGCAATTTTAATGATATCTGCCGCCGACCCCTGTATGGGTGAGTTTATCGCGTTACGCTCGGCAAAGCCGCGCACGGTAGCATTTCGAGAGTTGATATCACGCAAATAGCGCCTGCGACCTTTAATGGTTTCCACGTAACCGTGCTCGCGCGCAAACTCAATTTGCGAATCCATGTACTTTTTAATCGCCGGATATTGCTCAAAGTAATTATCAATAATCTCTTTGGCCTCTCCACGCGAAATATCAATGCGTTGCGATAATCCAAAAGCCGAAATACCGTAAATAATCCCAAAGTTCACCGTCTTGGCATTACCGCGTAGTTCGCGTGTAATTTCATCTTCGCTCTTTTTATACACACGAGCGGCGGTAGCGGCGTGAATATCTTTTCCGGCTTTAAAATCGGCAATCATATTCTCCTCCTTCGCCAAAGCGGCAATCACGCGCAGCTCTACCTGAGAGTAATCGGCAGCCAGTAATTGATGCTCATCATCACGCGGTACAAATGCCTTTCTGATGAACCTGCCTCTTTCGGTTCTGATCGGTATGTTTTGTAAATTGGGCTTATCAGAACTCAACCTGCCCGTTGCCGCCCTCACCTGATTGAAGTTGGTGTGTATGCGTCCCGTTTTGCTGTTGATGAGCTCGGGAAGCGGATCCACATACGTATTTTTGAGCTTGAGTAACTCCCTGTACTCCAGTATATGCTCTACTATTTCGTGTTTGCCTTTTACGGCATTCAACGCCTCTTCATTCGTAGCGTACTGTCCGCTTTTGGTCTTTTTGGGCTTATCGCTTATTTTTAGCTTATCAAATAAAATCTCGCCCACTTGTTTTGGGGAACCTATGTTAAATTCTTCACCGGCAGCTTCGTAAACCTTTTTCTCAATTTGGATAATTTCCTCTGCCAAACTCTCCGATAAATCACCCAATTTACTTTTATCCAGTCTAATTCCCTCGCACTCCATAGCCGAGAGTACCTCCACGAGCGGCATTTCAATATCGTAAAAAATGGACTCGGTCTTGGTTTCTTTCAGCTCCTTTTCAAAAATCTTGTACAATTGATAAGTGACATCAGCATCTTCACAGGCGTATTTTGAGGCTTCCTCCACCGCTACCTCACGCATACTTTTTTGGTTTTTTCCCTTTTTACCAATCAGTTCAGAAATAGGCTGCGGCGTGTAGTTCAAATACTGCTCAGCCAGTACATCCATACTGCGGCGATTGTTCTCGGGATCAACGAGGTAATGCGCCACCATGGTATCAAAAAACGGTCCTTCCACCTGCACGCCGTGATGATGCAACACATTCAAGTCGTACTTTACGTTGTGCGCAATTTTAGTCTTTCGCTCGGCAAAAACGGGTGCCAATGTTTCCAATATCTCCTTTCGTTTTTCACCCTCTTCGGGAACGGGCACATAATACCCCTCCCCTTCATTATATGAAAAGGCTATCCCCACCAAATCGGCTTCATGGGCATTTACCGAGGTGGTTTCAGTATCAAAACAAAATGCCTTGGTGAGTTTGAGTCGGCCCTTTAAATCATTGATATCCTCCATTGTTTCCACCATTTTATAATCCACCTTTACATCATCAATGGTTTTGTGTTCGGGGGTTCCATTATCTTGGTCAGAACCCTCCTCCTGCAATGAAGAAAATAAGTCGGGCTGTGCATCGGGCGTAATTTCTTCACCCAGGATGCGCTTGCTGATTTGTCGGAATTCCAACTCCGCAAAAACGGGCTTGAGAATATCGTGGTCGAGCGGACTCAAAACATACTCCTCGGCGTCGAATTGTACGGGAGCATCGGTCAGAATGGTAGCCAGCATTTTGCACATTTCGGCTTGTTCCTTGTACTCAATTAAATTCTCTTTTCGCTTGCCTTTGAAGTCCTCGATATTCTCGTAAATTTCTTCCATGCTTCCGTACTCGCCTACAAGCTGTTTGGCAGTTTTTTCACCAATACCGGGAACACCGGGAATGTTATCTACGGAATCGCCCCAAAGACCCAAAATGTCAATCACCTGAAGTACGTCGGTTACCTTAAACTTTTCTTGAACCTCGGGAACTCCCCAAACTTGAGCGGCGTTGCCCATTCTACCCGGGCGATACATAAAAATATTTTCAGATACCAACTGTGCAAAATCTTTATCGGGCGTCATCATATAAACGGTGTACCCTTCCTTTTCAGCTTGTTTGGCCAGGGTGCCGATAACGTCATCGGCTTCATAACCTTCAGCTTCAACCGTGGGTATGCCAAAGCCCTTACAAATTTCAACGATGTACGGAATTGAAATTTTAATATCCTCGGGCGTTTCTTGTCTGTTTGCTTTGTACTGCACATAATCATCGGTGCGGTTTGTGGGTCCGCCCGGCGGGTCAAAAACTACGGCAATATGTGTGGGTTTTTCATTTTTCAATACGTCATTAAGGGTGTTTGTAAAGCCCATTACGGCTGAAGTGTTCATTCCCTTCGAGTTTATTCGAGGGTTTTTGCTAAAAGCAAAATAGGAACGGTAAATGAGCGCGTACGCATCTAAAAGAAAAAGTTTTTTGTCGGTATCTTGGGTAAGCATGAAATATATTTTGTGCAAAATAACACTATCTCCGGTAATAAGCGGGGGTGGTGCTCAAGAATTTCCTGAACTCGCAACGGCGTAGTTTTTTCATCGGGTTGTTTCGGTTCTGACCAAAAGCACACTACATATCAAATGATATGAACCGGCGAAAAAGATTAGTTTTGCAGGCTTATATGAACAGATTGCAAAAAACAATCGACTACATCCAAATTGCCGCAATAGGCGTGCTCACCGCTTTTTTTGCGTTATTGGGCTTTATTTTGTTGCCCTTGGGTCAAGCCAATGCGTTGCGCATAGCTTCCAAGTTGTGGTCGCGCAGTATGTTTGCCATTACGGGGGTGAAAGTGGTGGTAAAAAACCCGCACTCACGAAAATTTTACCGTGAAAATAAGTTCATTTTTGTAAGCAACCACGAAAGTAATTACGACATACCGGCACTATTTCTCGCCATTCCCGAAGCGCTTTTTTTCATCGCGAAAAAAGAACTGCTTAAAATTCCGTTTATGGGCTGGTACATGTGGGTGGTAGGTATGATTTTTATTGATAGGGGCAATCGCGAGCGAGCAAAGGAAAGTATGATAAAGGCGGGAGAGCAAATTAAGCGGGGTAAAAATGTGATGACCTTTCCGGAGGGAACCCGCAGCCGGTCGGGCAAAGTAGAACAATTTAAGAAAGGTAGTTTTTTACTGTCACTAAATACGGGTATTCCCGTTATGCCTGTGGCGGTAGTGGGCGCCGCTGAACGTATTCCACCCGGAAAGTTCGAGATTCACCCCGGTATTATTGAAGTGCGCATCGGCAACCCTATTGATCCCGAGGATATGAAACACCTCAAGCCCGCGGAGTTTGCCGAGGCGGTTAGGCGTGAAGTATTGGCACTTAAAGGTGAAGAACCTTCAAGAAAATAATCCGGTTTGAAAAAGTTACTCAATACTTTATTTCTGTTTATAAAAAACTACGGCATCGGGTTTTTATCTTTTTTTGCTGTTGTAATCGTTATCAGGGTTCTCGAATACACGTTTTACGCTTCTGATTTTGAACTGTCAAAAAGTACATTTCGCGGATTCACCTACAGCCTTGAGTACGACTTCATTTTTGCAGGAGCTTTTTTTATTGGGGTTTTACCCTTTTTCTACCTCTTGCTTTTAGGCTCCAAAAAGCTGTATTCGGTAGGTTTCTATTTTGTTTACGGATTGTTGATTCTGTTCAACCTCATCTTTATAGCTTTTTTCCACACACTGCATACGCTACCCGGCGCCATACTTTTTCAATTTAGTCTGTCAGAACTCTTGGAAGTAATAAGTACGGAGTGGTATACAACCATCGGTAATTTTGGAGGTATTTTCTTGGGGACTTCTCTTTCGGCGGTTTTACTTCCGTTGCTTTTTGCAAAGCTTGATGCAAAAAC
>PXEK01000126.1 GCA_003564735.1 Cryomorphaceae bacterium | reverse complement strand
TTCTCGAAGTAGCGTTAGCATGATGAATAATCATTTCATCAAATCGCTGTGGCGTGGGCCAATTCCACTCAATCCAATCAACACCAATTGCCGATGAAGGAGGGCCGGAAGTACTGATCCACATTTGCTGGGAGCCGCAACTACCAAAATTCAAATTATTTATGGCGCTGCAAGGCCCTGTGCGGCAATCACTGCCCGTAACAGTGGCAAGCGGCGCAATATTTACGCTTTGGGATAAACCATGAGAGGATATAAAAAAAATGAAAGAAGAAAAAATCAGGGTTAGTGCATGCTTTTCAAGTATCGGTGTTTTCATAAGCAATTGAAATAAAATATTGAATATAAAGGGCATGATAAATCAGGGTTACGAAAATACAGTATTTTTTTCAATGAATAACGAAAATATCGAATTTTAACACGTACACACCTGCTTTGCCTGATAAAATTCGATAATGATGAATAGCTTATAGCGTAACATCCCTACCTATTCATATTACTATTTCATAATTCGGAGTTTTTATAGAGCCGTCCCTGAACAATATTTCATGGAAAACGAAGAAATATACTACAACTCATTCACTCTTTCTAAATAATATTCAGCTTTGTCCAAAATAGCCTTCTTTTTATCAGCCTCCATTTTATCCCAAACGCGATACATCATGCCCATTCTGGGGTTATTCCCCAATTTATCGCGATTTACCTCAAAAAATCTCCAATATAAACTGTTGAACGGGCATGCTTTTTCATCTGTTTTTTTGGTGTGAGAATAGGAGCAACTTTTACAATAGTTGCTCATTTTGTTTATGTATGAAGCTGAGGATACATAAGGCTTTGTGCCCACAATACCACCATCGGCGAACTGGCTCATCCCTCTTGTGTTGGTAATTTCAACCCACTCCAATGCATCAGCGTAAATACCCAAGTACCATTGATCCGTTGCATCCGGGTCACACCCTGCCAAAAGCGCAAAATTTCCCGTTACCATAAGTCGTTGTATGTGGTGGGCATACGCTTTCTCCAGTGATTGCTTCACCGCATGTTTTAAACAGTTCATATTGGTGTCGCCGGTCCAATACCACCGGGGTAATTTATTTTCAAAACCAAAAAAGTTCTTCGTGGCATACCGCGGCATTTTGGCCCAATAAATACCACGCATATACTCTCGCCATCCCAAAATTTGCCTTACAAATCCTTCAATTTGGGCAATGCTAATTTCATCGGGTCTCTTCTCCCACTCTTCAATACAACGGTTTACCACCTCTTTAGGACCAATCATTTTCACATTCATCGCAAAGGATAAATTGGAGTGAAACAGTAACCAGTCTTGTGTAATCATGGCATCTTGATACTTGCCAAATAGAGGTAAGGCATGCTCGGCAAAATGATGGAGTAACTTCAAGCTTTCCTCTCTGTTTACCGGCCTAAAGGAAGTATTTCCATCAATTGTTCCTATTGTTTTTACGCCCTCTTTTTCAAGCGTTTCAACAATATCTTCGGTGCTATGCTCAAACAACAATTTGTGAGGTAATTCTTCTTTGCCCGTGTATTTACCTCTGTTTTCTTTATCATAATTCCATTGCCCCGTAACAGGCTGCGAACCTTCCATTAGCACATCGTGTTTTTTTCGCAGGTTGCGATAAAAGTTTTCGAGCAAATACATTTTTTTGCCTTCAAAAAAGTTTTTTAGCTCATATCTCGTGGTGTAAAAATGTTCAGTATCAAAAGCTTTAACATCTATTTCCAAATCGGCTTTTAACGATTCAAAAGTTTTATCCAATCGGTATTCATCGGGTAATAAATATTCGAATCTATCGTAATTCCCCTCTTTTACTTGGTTTTTTATGAGATGGTAAAAATCAGTTTCCTTTGATTGTGTTAGTTTGTAATAAACCACACGATGTCCTTTGTTTTTTAAATGCCCGGCAAATTCACGCATAGCCAAAAAGAAAGCACATACTTTTTGAATATGGTGCGGAGCGTAATCAGTCTCGCTGCGCAACTCAGCCATCAAATAAGTGGTATTCTCATCTTTCTCGCTAAACCATGAGTGATTGTAATTCAACTGATCCCCTAAAATTAACCTGAGTGTTTTCATACAATTTGTTTAAGTCTTTAATGGTCAGAACACACTTTGCTCTGCAGAGAATTGAGGTCGGTTCTGACAGAGACAAAACAAAAATGAAACTAATCGATTGGTGTATTGTTTATTTCGTTCAGAACCTGAATACAACAATGTGGAGAGAAAAAGGGAGCCTCAGATCCGTTTTATAAAATTGAAGATGAGCTTTTTACTTCACGGTGTATTTATTACTTTTGTTCACCATGAATTCTTTAAAGATATTACCTTTTGTACTTTTTCTTTTGGGGTGTTCAAGTGATGACGATATAAGAGATGATGCCGGCCCGGGAGAAACAGGTGTTGAATTTAAATTACGTGAGTTACACTCAGGAATGCTCAACCCTTGGGGAATGTGTTTTCCTTCACAAAGTGAAATTCTAATTACAGAACGAAGGGGCGTTCTGCTCTTGTATAATCGCGAATCAGGAGAGGTGAAGGAAGTACCGGGATTACCACAAATTGATGCGATTGGTCAAGGGGGATTATTGGACATTATTCTTCACCCCGATTTTGAGCAAAATAGGTTGGTGTATTATTCTTATTCTTCAGCGGGTTCTGAGGGGAATAACACCGCCGTAGGCCGCGCCGAGTTTGATGGGGAGCGACTTCTCAATCACGAAAAAATTTTTCAAGCCCTGCCATATATTGACGGGGGAACGGTTCACTTTGGGTCACGACTTATTTTTGATGATGAGGGTTACTTATTTGTGAGTGTGGGTGACCGGGGTAATGCCGAGTTTGCTCAAGATTCTTCTAATCACTGTGGTAAATTACTGCGATTAAAAGAAGACGGCTCAGCACCCGGAAATAACCCCTTTGTAAATGTAACAGGCGCCATGCCCGAAATATTCACCATGGGTAACCGAAATATTCAAGGTATGGATATTCACCCTGAAACACGGGAATTATATACTCACGAGCACGGTCCGCGCGGTGGTGATGAAATCAACATTATGAAAGCGGGCGAAAATTACGGTTGGCCCAAAGTAACTCACGGGGAAAATTATGATGGCACACCCATTACCCCGCACACCTCTTTAGAAGGGTATAAAGATCCCATTTACCATTGGACGCCTTCGGTAGCGCCATGCGGAATGACGTTTTTACCCGCCAACTTTTCTACACCCAACAACGAAAATTTACTCATTGGCACTTTGGCGGCACAACACTTAAAAGGATTGAGGTTAGAAGGAGAAAGTGTGCTTTTCACTCAACGGTATTTCGAGGGTGAGGGGCGCTTTAGAGCCGTAAAATGTGACCCGGATGGGCGATGCTTTGTACTTACCGAAAGTCCGGGGAAGCTTTATGAGCTTGTTGCGGAATAATAATGATGAGTCTACGTTGATAAATTGCGTACTCAGCCGGAGTTAGCACCGTAATAAATCGCAATTTAATTTCCGGCACATCCTATTTATAAAATTCGAGAGGGAACAATTTTGTACGTCCGGAATTTCTATGAACAATATGAAGCAAGTTTTTGGAATTGACTATGGGGCAAAAATGGCCGGCACAACAGCTGTAGCATATTATAGCCAAGGTAATGTTAGGCTTTTTAAAAGTGATAAAAAGAAATGTGCCGATACATTTTTATTGGAAACTCTTGAAAAGTACGCTCAAAAAGGCGACGTTGTGTCCCTAGATGCACCTCTTTCCCTCCCCGATGTTTACACAAACAGAAACATTGAAAAAAGTAGTGCTAACTATCATTACCGTAAAGCCGATCGTGAAGTTGGCGCCATGTCTCCAATGTTTTTGGGTGGGTTAACGGCAAGAGCCATGGAGTTAAGCGCCGGGTTGATTACATCGGGACTTGATGTGTATGAAGTATATCCCAAAATGGTGGCGATTACAGAATCTATTGACGAGCTCTACGCCAAAAGAAAAACTGATGCGGGAGCAATACATGAAATGACCTTGATGTTGGAAAGTAAATTCAACTTTACTTTGGAACAAACGCCTATAAACCTTCACGTATTTGATGCTGTTTTAGCCATGGTTGCCGGTTTAAAAATTAAGAGCGGGGAGGCTTCATCTTGGGGCGACGCACATGAGGGGTTAATTTACGCATAAAAAAGGCGTCCATTATTTTGAACGCCTTTTTACTTCATAGACTATGCTTTTTACTTCACCACCATACGATGGAGTGACGCTTGGTCATTGTGGAGTACTTTTATGATATAAACACCGGCCGACAAGTTTTCATTTACTTGATGTACATATCTGCCACCCGAGGTTTGGACTTCACGCGATTGTAATAAGCGACCATTGATATCGAAAATTTCTATTTTGGAAATTCCCGAACCTCCGTCAAAACTGATGTTGAATTGTCCGTTATTTGGGTTGGGATAAATTTTCACCTCGTTGTTTTCAGCCGTTTGATCATGTGCGCTTGTGTAGGCAATGAAATGACAGCCGGATGTATCTGTACAATTTTCATAGGTGATAATAACCGCATAATTACCCGGTTGTGTAGGTGTAAAGTCCTGAGATACTTCGCCTGAAACCAAAGTTTCATTATCACAGTCGTACCACTGATAAACGGCATTATCCAGGTCGGCAATAAGTGTGGGACGTTCAAATGTAACGCCTAAATCCACCTCAGGAACTTTTACGTTGGTAATGTCTTCACAACCGGCATCATCAACAACCGTAACTTGATAGTGACCGCCCTGCAAGCCGGTTTGGCTACGCCCCGTGAGTCCGCCCGGCCACAAATAACTCAATGGTGCTAAACCTCCGCTACCCGATACACTTGCCGTACCTGCGTTTTCACTGCAATTTGCCGGTGTTACAGAATCTACTTGACTACGCAGAATGGGGACTTCAATAATTTCTACTGTTCTGCTTTGAGAGCAACCATCATCATCGGTAACGGTTACGCTGTATTGGCCTGGGGTAACATTGTTGATATTGGCTCTTCTAAGGCCGTTGCTCCAATTGTAGTTGTACGGTGGAGTGCCTCCGGTAATATTTAAGTGTGCAAAACCATTTGTAGCACCGCCGCAAGTTGTACCGCCACGTTCTAAATCAATATTGATGGAGTCAGGAGCCTGCAAATCAAGCACCGCAGTATCTCTACAACCCAAGGCGTCAATGATGACTACTTCAATATTTCCTGAGGGAAGTGAGCTCACGTTGGTACCCGTGTCGCCTGAGCTCCAAAAGAACTCAAAAGG
>PXEK01000349.1 GCA_003564735.1 Cryomorphaceae bacterium | reverse complement strand
CGTCGGAACGCGACTACGCCCTACGAAACACCTTTTGCTGACCGTAAGCCCGGGGGGATACGTCACTACTTACCATTTACATGCCGTTTTTTCGGGATAAGAGCTCCTAAACAAAAAAACTTCTTTTGAATACCGGTAGAAATCACTTACAATAAAAACTTACTGTAGAGAGATATTCTTTAAAACTATTGCTTCTTTGTAATAGGAAGCAGTATATGATTCCGTCTGACATGATTTTCTCTTCTGAAAAAAACATAGACCAAGTATAATATTTTTACAGCCGCGACTTAAGGGGGTAACTCTATTCTATTATTTAGAAATAATCAACTTCTCGGTCAACATTTGGTCTTGTGTTCTTACCTGAACAATATAAACCCCCTGTTTAAAACCGGTAACATCCAAAACTCCGGGAGCGTTGCGATTCCCAATTTCCACTCCGTGGGTCTGATAGACTATTTTACCGCTGATGTCGTAGATGGTGACTTCACTCGGCACGGCACTCTCGCTATAACTCAAAGCGATTTGAACCTGTTGATTTGCCGGGTTGGGAAAAATGATGAGCGATCGAGCCGACTCTTTATCAAAGAGGTTATTCACTTCACGGTTCTCCACAAATGTTCCTATGCGGCCATCGGTTAAAACGCCCATTCCCCACGTGGCTAAGTAGAAATTACCATATAGCTCCTCACTTGCTCCTTCATGCCTGATTTGGTCTATATCCATGATATACATGAAGTCTGTTTCGCCTCCGTTTAATGTCCATTGGGTATTACCACCTGCTAATCGATCAGTGATGTAAAGCCCGCGGGTTGTACCCACCAAAACTCTATTACCATTCAAAATGTCGTATGAAACGCAAGTGGGCCGCTCTTCAAAACTGTTTGATTGTGATAAAGATCGAGAGTTTATTGTTTGACCGGGAAGAATCCCCGTAATTTCGAGGATTTCTGAATTTGATCCACCACCACCTACACCTAACATCTCATCCTCTTTACGCGGATTGATTTGCATATCAACAAGGTTCCATGAGCCTATTCGAGTTACATCCAAAATAGCGTTGAGTTCTTGGCTGTTTGCAATGCCGGGGTTAACATCCTTTATACCTGAGATCCTGTACGTTCCTTGCGTACCTGAAAAAAATAAATGATTACCATCACGTGAAAAAACCATTGATGAGTTGAACCCTCCTTGGGGCATTCCCGTCAACGAATCAAGATCTATATAATCATCGGGATAATCGGGAACGCCTTTTCGTAAGACCTCTTTACTCAAAACAACTCCGCTATTGTAAAACATTGCAAAAACGGAGCTGTAAGGGTCTTGAACGCGCAAAGAGTCACCGGGATTTAGATTCGTTGTAAGTTGAATATTCAACGGATAGCTTCTTGTAGAACTTTTCAGGAACAGTGAGTCCCCGTCTAATAACCTAAAAGGGTATTTCGCTTGCAATACCGAATTATCCAGAGGCGAATACGAGAACTCCACCTTGTACTCTTTCGATTGATAATCTATGGTTCCTACTTCTTCATCGGCTGAATTGTACAGCTTACCGTTCTCACGGTAATCGTCCACAATTATAGTATCATTCCCGTTGCGATGAATAAAGCTTATGGTGCCGGGAATTAACCGCGCCGCGGGTTGAGGCGGTGCCAGAGTTCCCTCGGCTACCTGTGTGTGGCTTTGTAACACCCGTACGTTTTGCAAGACTGTATCAGCCACAAAAGTTATAGAATCTATACTCAACGTATCACGATCACTTTCCCAATATTCGAACAGCGTTTGAATATTTCCATTACTGTGGGAGAAGGAATAATTGTAAATATTGGGAAACGGGAAAAAAGGACGTGTGGCTTTTCCATCACTCGCCAGGTAAACATCATTACTGTGCCTCGAAACCAAAATATCTCCGGAAAGGTTGGAAACGGACTGACTAAACCCTTCAATATCTATCAGCGGGGTAGCGGTTCTACCGGCGTGAGAAGGCTTTTTCGGATCTACCAAAAATGCACCCGCCGAATATGTTGACCCAATGAAACGACCGTTTTTATAAACATCTAAAGCCTTGACAACGGAATTTAATGACCCCGCATTGAGCGAAGTAATTGGGTTATCTTCTGTGGCCAAGTCTATCACAAAAAGACCGTTTTCCCCTGAAACATAAAGTTTTTTATCGTTCCCGGGAGCAAACGTAAGGTCGAAGGTGGCGTGAAAAGCTTCTGTACCGTTGGGAAGCGAGATAACTTCTTCCAAAAGTTTTACCCACCCGGCACTCACTTTAAATATTTCGTTTCCGCCCGCATATACGGTGTTGCAATTCACCGGATCAACAGTTAAGGCCAACGAGTACACTCCCATTTGAAAGGCCGAATGGTTACCTGCCTGAAATTGTGAGGCGAACGTAGGTCGGTGCAAATCCCACGTTAATCCGCCATCTGTCGATTGATAAATTACCGGAACGTTTACAAAACCCGAAGAAACGTAACACAAAGCATAAACGTAGTCAGGATCGTTTTTACAATAGTCCAAAACAATTCTTTGAGAAGTCCCCGGATATTCAAATACCAAATCCAAATCACAAGATGCCGTGGGATTTGAGGTGTGGAAAATTCTATCACGGGTGGCAATCACCGCGTTTCCGTTAGGCAGCGCGGCAATGCTTGAGGGCTGACTAAAGCTACCTGCTGAACATTGGGTGGAGGAGTAATGTACCGACCAGCTATCGCCGCCATCATCAGAATAGTATAAATTATTAAAAGTACCCACTAAAAGATCTCCATTGTTTAGCGACTGTATGAAATAGGTGCGTACTTGTGTATTTTCAATATCTCGAAAGGGAGTTTCTAACTCTTGAAAAGTATGACCATCTGTAGACTTATATACCGTGGCCTCTCCTTGATAGCTTTCAAACCCCGAAGCGGTAACCGCGTAAATCGTTCCGTCAGGGGTTTGGGTAAAATCAGAAATCCACAAATGACTCAGCCCTCGTATTTGTGTCCACGATTGACCTTTATTCACCGTTTTTAGTATCCCGCCCCCGGCAATACCCAAATACATTACATCCTCATTATCTTGGTCGATAAGAAAGGCTCTGGCCGGTCCGTTCAAATTTAACGGCCCCGCTTGAACAAAATCAATTTGCGGTGCGCCGCCTCTTACACCGGACCTTTGGTTCTGACCAAAAATTGACGCTGCCCCGATGGTAAAAAACAAAATGAAAATACCGAAAATAATCTGTCGAATCGCAAAATTTTTCATAATCACATTATTGGTGATAAATATTTCACCAAAAATAATCAAATTTCCTCATTATGTCAATATAATGAACTCGGTAGTAAAACCGGCACCATCCGCTAAGCCGATTGAAAACTCAGACTATGCGTCGGGGACATTCTCGGTTGGGTCGTATTTCAATATTTGTTGAATGCGTTTGATACTTTCCTCTTTCAAGCGCTTTTCAAAGCTATCATTGTAAGCAATTTTGTGCGGCTTTGTGACTTTCTTGTTCTTAAAGTAAAGTCCTGACTTTTCATAACCCTCATCATGTAAGGCCAGGTGCAGTGAAGTTTGTGCTCCCTTTTTGGGACCGATTAAAAACGGTTTGAGTAATTTGATGAAAAAGCCGATAACGCCGGTGTAGTCATCACCAAAACCGGTATTTACTACCCCCGGGTGCAACGCATTAGCAGATATACCGAGGTGTTTGAGTTCTTTGCTCAATTGCCTCGCAAAATACAAATTGAATAATTTGGCATTAGCGTAAGTGGTGAAAGAGGCATATCCGTTTTCACATTCTAAATCGTCAAAATCGGGTTTTGCCGCGCGATGCGCCTCAGAGCTTAAAGTTATAATTCGCGGCTCTTTACCTTTAGCAAGCAGGGGAATCAGCTCATACGTAAGAACTAAATGGCTGAGTTGATTCATTTGAAAAGTGAGTTCAAAACCGTCTTTGGTCATCTGTTTTTGCGGAATAATACCCCCAGCGTTATTGATGAGAATATCAATACCCGTGTATTTTGCCTTCACTTGATCGGCTGCTTTTTTCACCGATTGTAAGTCGGCAAGGTCGCAATGAATACACTCTACGTGTGAAGGCTCGGGCATTTCGCTCTTTACTTTTTCGGCCTTTTCGGGGTTTCTATTGAGCATCACCACCGTGTTGCCCGCGGCATTAATGCCCTTTGCCGTTTCCAAACCTACTCCTGATGTGGTTCCCGTAATTACTGCTGTTTTCATGTGCTCTGTTATGGTGTCACCTCAACGCCTTTCCAAAAGGCGAGGTAATTTTTAATTTCACTTGCCGCCGGCTTAGGGTTTTTGTACACCCAAACGGCATCGTTATTCGTTTCTCCTTTTACGTTGAGATGATAGTATTCCGCAGTACCCTTCCACGGACAAAACGTCTCGGTTTTTGAAGGTTCCAAAAACTTTTCATTCACACTCTCGGGCGGGAAGTATTCATTTCCTTCAATACTTATCGTTTCATCACTTTGAGCGATAACCTCGCCATTCCATATTGCTTTCATATTCATCTATTTGGGGTTCTGACCAAAAAATCACCAACAAATAGTAAAGAACCTAAGCCTCTACTTTTTGCGCCACAAAGAATCGGTAAAGAACCCGTTTTTATCAAAATAGTGTTGTACAACGGTAAAACCGTGATCACCGGCCAACTGTTCAATTTGTGCGACGGTAAACTTTCGAGAAGTCTCACAATGAATGGGTTGCCCTTTGATTATTTTAACCTTTTCACCGTCTATTTCAATCTCCTTGCTGACTTTTGGCACCAAAAAACTGCGCGCCACGCCCATTAAGGGATCGTAAGAGGGGTAATGCTCAAAATCATCGGGCTCAAACCCGGGAGAAACCTCGCGGTTTAAACGTTCTATTAAATTGATATTGAACGCCTTTGTGGTTCCCGAGGCATCATTGTAGGCCGCGAGAATAACCTTGGGATTTTTTTGCAAATCAAACCCGGTAAGCACGTAATCACCTGCGTTGCACGAGTGAGATAAATCGGCAAAAAACCGACTTTGCTCACCCTCTCTCAAATTGCCCACCGTACTCCCCAAAAACAAAATGAGATTCTTGATTCCTTTGGCTGACTTTTGCTTAACCGCTTCGAAAAAATCATTGCACGCCGGCTCAACCTTCAACCCGGGAAACTCTTTTTCAATGTCATTGCAAAGTACATCGAGTATATTTTGTGAAATATCAATGGGCACATATGTGATGTTGAATTGATTTTTCATAATAGACGAAAGCAACAGTTTGGTTTTAAAGCCGTCACCGGCCCCCAGCT
>PXEK01000142.1 GCA_003564735.1 Cryomorphaceae bacterium | reverse complement strand
AGAACTGCTCTCGAAGACCAAAACGTTGAGCTGCCGTCGGGGCAAGTGCGCGGTTATCGTCAAGAACTCACCGTGCGCACGTTGGGTCGGCTCGAAACCGAAGAGGAATTCGATAACATGATTATCAAGGAGCAAGACGGTGTATTGGTGAGGTTTAAAGACATCGGTAAAGCTCGTTTGGCGCCCGAAAATGAGCGCACCTACTTGCGCGGCGATCTATCTGAACCCATGATAGGTGTTGCCATTCAGCCGCAGCCCGGCGCCAATTATATTGAAATTGCCGATGAGGTTTTCAAGCGCGTTGAATTGATCAAGAAAGAGTTACCCGAGGATTATAAAATTGGCGTAGCCTTGGATACCACTCAAAGCATCAGGCGCGCTATCACTGAGGTGCAGCAAACCATCTTTTTAGCGTTTGGTCTGGTAGTTCTCACCATATTCTTTTTTCTGCGCAATGGGCGAACTACCATTGTGCCTATTGTGGCTATTCCTATTTCTTTGGTCGGAACCTTTTTTGTGATGTACATCGCCGGATTTTCAATCAATATTCTTACGCTGTTGGGTATTGTTTTGGCTACGGGCCTGGTCGTTGATGATGCCATTGTGATGATGGAAAATATTTATCAACGAATTGAAAGGGGTGAGGATAAAATTCAGGCCGCTTTTAAAGGCGCGAAAGAGATTTTCTTTGCCATCATTTCAACTACGGTGGTTTTGGTGTGTGTGTTTTTACCCGTCATCTTTTTGCAGGGACTCACCGGCCGACTTTTCAGGGAATTTGGTATTGTGGTGGCCGGTGCGGTAATTATCAGCTCATTCGTATCGCTTACGCTTACTCCTATGCTGAGTTCCAGGGTTCTGAAAAAACAAACCGCAGAAAAAGGCATCTTTAAACACATCGGTAACGGTTTGGATAAACTAATAAGCGCTTACCGTCACTATTTGAACCGTTTGATTGATTTTAAAATTGCTGCCTTTGCCATTATGGGCTTGGCCATTCTGGCGGTATGGCAATTGTTTATCGCGCTGCCTTCTGAACTTGCCCCCATGGAGGACAAAAGTCGGTTGCGCATATTTGCCACCGCGCCCGAAGGGGTTTCGTTTGAAATGATGGACGACTACGTAAAAAAAATGGTTTCCCTTGCCGATACCATTGAAGGCAAAGAGTCGTTACTGGCGGTAACCTCACCCGGTTTTGGGTCCAGCGTTTCGGTAAACTCAGGTTTTGTTCGTGTCACCCTAAAGCCGCCGGGAGAGCGCAAGAAAAGTCAAATGCAAATTGCGGAAGAGTTGGGAGCTGAGGTGAGCCAACATACGTTTGCCAGAACTTATGTAACTCAGGAGCAAACAATTTCTGCCGGTGGTGGGGGCGGTCTGGGACGTTTACCCGTTCAATTTGTGGTACAGGCACCCACCTTGGAAAAGCTGCGAGACATCATACCCCGGTTTATGGAAAAAGCACAACAAGAGGAAACGTTTCAAGTAGTGAATATCGACCTTAAGTTTAACAAACCTGAACTCAAAGTAGAAATTGATCGCGAAAGTGCGCGAGAGCAGGGGGTTTCGGTGTTGGATGTTGCACAAACCATTCAGTTGTATTTGAGTGAGTTGCGTTTTGGTTTTTTTATTAGAGACGGTAAGCAGTACTACGTTATTGGCGAGGCTTTTAGAGAAGATCGTGATGAACCTTCAGATTTACTCAAACTTACGGTGCGTAATGCCGCCGGTGAGCAAGTGAGGTTGGAAACGTTGATTGATATTGATTATATTTCTAATCCGCCCGAACTTTACCGCTACAACCGTTACGTATCGGCTACGTTCCAAGCCAATCCGGCCGAGGGAAAAACAATGGGTGACGGTATCAAAGCCATGAGAGCCATTGGTGATGAGGTGCTTGACGAAACATTTACAACTGATTTAGCCGGCCCCAGTAAGGAGTTTGCCGAGAGTTCTGACAGTTTGGCTTTGGCCTTTGCTCTTGCACTCATTTTGGTATATTTGGCTTTGGCGGCACAGTTTGAAAGCTTTTGGGATCCGCTGACGATAATGACTACCGTTCCGTTGGCGCTTGCGGGAGCCTTACTCTCTCTATGGGTATTGGGTCATACGTTGAATATTTTTAGTGAAATTGGTATGATTGTGCTCATAGGGATTGTGACTAAAAACGGTATTTTGATAGTGGAATTTGCCAATCAGCGCAGGTTAGAGGGTTTTTCAATACGCGAGGCCGCTGTTGATGCGGCCGCAAGTAGGTTTAGGCCTATTCTCATGACATCAACGGCTACAATTTTAGGAGCTTTGCCTATTGCACTGGCGTTGGGCGGAGCTTCGAGCAGTCGCATACCTATGGGTGTGGCTATTATTGGAGGATTGGCTTTATCATTGGGAATTACACTGTTCGTAACTCCCACCGTTTATACGGTTTTTGCGAGTATAACAGGAAACAAAAAACGTTATGTTGAAGAAGATTAGTGCCGGTTTTTGTTTGATTTTGGTAAGCGTGGTTCCTATTCTCACTCTTCATGCGCAGGATAAAGCGCTGAAGTCGCTTGTTGAAACGGCTTTGCAGAAAAATTATGGCGTTCGCTTGGCTCGTGTTGATCAAGATATAGCTGAGAATGAAAATACTTTGGGTAATGCAGGCTTCACTCCAAACGTTTACATAGACGGCGATTATCGTCGGTCGATTAGAGAATCAGAGCAGGAGTTTGTATCGGGCGACAGGCAAGAGGTTTCAGGAGGTAGAAGCTCAAATCTATCAGGAGCCATAGGGGTGGAGTGGACTATTTTTGACGGATTTAAAATGTTTGCCGAACGCGAAAAACTCCAAACGCAAGCGTTGCTGGGAAAGACCACCGTACGCTACTATATAGAGCAAACGGTACTGGACGTTTCAGCGGTTTATTACGAGTTGATGAAAGGTCGTGCAATGTTACAAGAGCTGCAAACGGTTTATGACGTTTCGAGGGAGCGATTGGAGTTGGAAGAAAAAAGAAAAGAGGTGGGTACGGGAAATATGTTGGAGGTTCATCGGGCGCGCATAAATATGCTTTCTGATAGTGTTCAATTGGTGAGGTTTCGTGCAGATTTAAAGAACTATGAAATCGAGGTGAACAGGCTTATGGCGGTGGATTTGGAAAATGATATTGCGACTGAAGATGACTTTCGAGTGAATCCCGGACTAAATACCGACGATATGTTGGAGTCGGTTCTGACCAAAAATACGGAACTCAATCAAACCCAAATTCAACAGTTGCTTGAAGAACAGAATGTGAAATCCCGCCGCGGTAATTTGATGCCCGAAGTTATGCTTTTTGGAAGTTATAATTTTGATCGTTCCACGAGTGATTTTGGTTTCTTGCTGAGTAACCGACAGTACGGACCGCAGTTTGGAGTGAGCTTGCGATTTAATTTATATGACGGAGGAAAAGAGCGCACGGCAATGCAAACGGCAAAACTACAAGCCGAAAATGCTCAAATTAGTGCAGAGGAAAAGAAAACGGATGTAAAGGCAGCTTTTTTTACGGCCGATCAAAATTATAAAAGCGCCAAGCAAGAGTTATTGTTGGCTCAAATGAATGCTGAGGAGGCGGGCAAGCTGGAGGAGATTGCATTGGAGCAATATAAAACAGGTTTAATCACAAGTTTGGAGTTTAGGCAGTTGCAGCTCGAGGTCTTGCAGGCCAAATTACAGGTCGTAGAGGCAAAATTTGACTTAAAGCAAAGTGAGTTGATGTTGCATCGCTTGGCAGGTTCGTTACCCGAGGAGATTCTTTAGTGATTTTTAATTTGTAAATTGGTTTGTAACCTTTTTGAGTGCGTTGGGTTCAATTCGCTTGTTCCGGTCGTTGACAAACGGACATAAAAAAACCGGCATCTTTATACATTCGAATCGGGGGGAAAAGAGATGTAAGATGCCGGGTAAATGTAAGAAACAATGGTTCCAAGTTTTCTTACACTGTAGTAGACGCAGAAATTTTAAAATGGTTGGGTGGAAAACGATTTTTTTTTCAAATTTATTCCTTGTAATTCCGGATGAGCGGATGATCTGCTGTGAAACAGCCGCTTATGATGATTTAATAGCTGCCGTTATATTTTCTCAAAAACCATTCGGCTGCAGCTAAAATGAGCAATAAGAAAAGGAAAATCTCAAGTTCGATAACATCTGAGAATTGTGTGTACTCTCTAATGAGTACGTTTATCGAGGTATCTTTCTCGATGATTTCAGGTAGCGATTCGATTTGTCTTGATGTTACAAAAGCGCCGCCGCTACCTTGCGCCAAATTGCGCAAAAGGTTAAAATCGGCTTGTGTGGCTTGACTCTCGATTGAAATTTGTTCAACGGTGAAAAGTCCGGTTTTTTCAAATTTTTCATCTCCCAATTGAGTTCGCGCTTCAAAGAGGTATTCGCCCGCTTCCATGAGTCCGCGATTGAGAATGTAACGGTCGCCGCGTCGCGAAAAAGTGAATTCTCGTTCTTCGCCGTTTTTACTTTTGATGATGATATCCACATCGGGCTCGTTCACCGGCTCAAAACTTTTGTTGTAAAGCTCGGCTCGAAACTGAACGGGAACCGCGGTGGATGTGCGGGGTTCGTAATCTACTCTAAACCGACTCCTATCCTCAACGGTCATGAGATAAGCCGCGGCTTTGCGAATTAAATCGTCAAAGGCTTTGGTGTTGCATTCATTCAAAAAATTGTGCTGTCGCCAACGGAAATAACCCTCTCCTAAAAATATCCCGTACTTAAATTCGCCCGAAGAGGAAAAAGCTGCCAGCGGTTGCGGGGTTTCCACTTTACCTATTTTTTGGGTAATCAATGGCGAAAGTGCCCCCGTGGCTTGATAATCGGCCAGGGGAATTTGCAAAGGAGGTAACGCTGATAAAACTTCGTTGTACGACCTATTATAAGTGAATAAGTTAAACGATTTGTTTACCGCGCCGTTTATATCATTGGTTTTGTTGCGGGCAGAATTAATTTTAAGCGCGGGAACGGCAGTTCTAACGCGGTTTACGTCGTCACGCAAGCCGGCTTTCCACAGAATCGGGATTTTACTTTGCTTCAATTTTTGAATAACACCGTCGTATTTTTTGGCTCCCAAGTGAAAGGCAATTACCATGGAATAATCATCCAAATCGGGGAGTTGAGTATTGTTGGTGAGCAGTTTTACCTCAGTTTCATAGGTTTTCACTGAAGATAAGGCTCGGTCAAAAGCACCAATGTCGGGATGCGGTGCAGAGCCCAAAAGTAAAATTTTATTCCGGTTATCAATTACTTCGACATAAAAGTCGCGCCGATTATT
>PXEK01000030.1 GCA_003564735.1 Cryomorphaceae bacterium | reverse complement strand
GTTTTGAACGTTGCGTATTTTCACTTGTTTGATGTAACATTGCAGTGATAAAGAGTATTTGAGAAATGCGAAAAGAAATAGGCGAAAACATTACTGTGAGTAAAAAGGACGAGGAAACTGTAGTTAAAATACACAGCTCGTTGGAGGGATGGCAAGAAATTTCACTAACGGTATGGGTTGGGCTGTGGACGGTTTTGGGCGTAGGAATTTTCTATTACGTTCTCTCCGGTAAATTCGGTTCTGACCAAAATGTATTTTTCGCCGTTTACTTGGCTTTTTGGTTTTACTTTGAATACCACGCCTTGCGTTCGTTGCTTTTTAAAAAATTTGGTTACGAGTTGGTTAAGATAAATAACTCAAAACTGCTCTACAAACGCAACTTGTGGGGCATGGGTAAAATCAGGCATTATACGCTCAAGAATATTCCGACTTTTACAAAGGTAGAGCACGATCGCAAGTCTTTTTCAGGGGCTTACGCAAAGTCGTTTTGGACAATTGCGAATGAGCGTATATATTTTGATTACCTCGATGCAAAAGGTTTATTAGGAATGCACTTGAATGACCGCGATACAGCAGAGTTATTACAATTGCTCAATCGAGAACTGAAACGAAGGAGATAGGAGAGAGGTGGCAGCAAAATCTCTGAAAGGTTGTGCTGCTATTGCGGAGCCGTGCTAATGATTATCCTTTTCCTCGTATTTTTCATTTTCGGGGTGAAGAATCTCAATGTTAAGTTCTTCTGTCTCCTCAGGCGGTATAAAAAAGTCTTTCCGGTTATCTTTAAATCGCAGTAGAATAGCCTTCGATATTTTAATTAACTCAGTAAGTTTTATGCCTCTTGATTTCATTGCTAAAATAAGGGAGAGACCAAAACTCACGATAAAATTCATCAAGCCGATAAAGCCCACGCCCAATATGAGCCAAAATACGTAGAATATATTCACGGAAAAAAGTTCACCGTATAGACCTAATGCCAGGTTGCCCGCGGCAAACGTAATGTGGCGAATATCCAGCGGCAACCCTAAAAAAACACCCACTGAAGCCGTAGACCCCATGAAAATGCCAAACCAAAAGTTGCCTGCCAATCCGCCAATATGTTTTTTGTATAGCTCGCTAAGTTTTGTGGCTGCGTTACGACCCAAAGCTAATTTTAGGGCGGGATGATTTTTAATTCTTGTGGGAAATTTATGGTGTATGCTTCGGTTGGCAGCCTGCCCCGCGATGAGGCCGGACAAGAATAAGAACACACCGGCGATTGACGCATGAAACAGCGCGGGCGTGGCGAAAATATCAATTTCCTTGAGTAATTTTTCAGACTTGTGGGCGGCAGAGTTAACACCAAAAGTTAAGTCAATAGTAGCTACAATGATAAGGGCCACAGGAAAGGCCAAGGCAACGTTACCGACAAAAGCGATGAATTGCGAGCGGAATAAACGTGCGAATAATTTTGAGAAGGCATCGTATTTCACTTTCTCTTTAACGTTGGTTTTAAGAGCCACGGCTAGTGCCGCTGCTGTCATGGCCGGCTGTTTCGTGGCTAAAGTGAAGTGCAAAAGATATATGGCAATGAAGCCCAGCGCATAATTCATGCTGTATAAAAATCCCTTACCAAATAAGCTCACCTCGGCCATACCGAGGTAGGTTTTTATAAGGCACATAAGACCCACCACAGCGCCGCCGCCGGCCGCACTTTTGAACATGTGACGGTACTCTTCTTTTGATGAGGTGATGTAATGCTCACCGCTTTTCCCCGTCTGCTGCGTAACTTCAAAAGCTAAAAGTCGGGTTGAATCGGTAATGAAGCGCCTCACTCTGTTTTTACCGCAATTAAAATAGATAAGCTCTCGTATAAATTCAACGGTTTTGAGCCCGGGGTTTTCATCTTTCCCTACGGGTAAAAAGCTAAGTACGGTTTTAACTCTTTCAAGCTGCTGCCTGATAACAAGAAGGGATTGGTTTATTTTTAAAGTAATGCCGTACTTCCCTGAGTTTTTGAACGCTTTTTCTACAAATTCATCACATTGCTCAATAAGCACCAAAAGGTGCTTGTATTCTATATTGTCCGGCCTAAGTATTTCGTTAGAATTGAGCTCACGTTCGATAAAGGATCGCAAGTCTTTTTCTAGCGCTAAAAACGGACTCTCAAAATTGGCATACTCCGGCGTACGATCCGGTATTTCGTCTTCAATGGATAACCCCACAACACGCTGCATTAAAACGTCGCAAGCGTACAACACATCTTTAAAAATTCCCGATTCTTTACTCTTGTCATTTTTTAGTGGTTCAAAACTGAGTAAGTCGAACAGGTCCAGAACTTGATCGGCAGGCACGTTTTTGACCCATATGCCGTCTGTTTTACGGTAAAAAATATTAGTGAGTACAAAATCAACCGTTTGCTCGTCGGGTTGGTAAGGCAGTATTTTGTATGATAATCTCTTCCATAGTTCACTAAAAAAAGAGTTACCGGTAATAATACCGGGCTCGGTAATGCTGCGCCTTAACTTTTTATTCGATAAAATTCTATTGATGTACTTTCTTAAACCCTCGCGATGTTTTTCGTTGCTTTTGAGACGTAGTATTAGTTCCTCAAACTCTTGGTTATCATCACTGTGAATTGCTTTGCCTCGCGGGCGAAGGTAGTTGACTAAATCGGCTAAGGCTCTTAAATCATCACCGTTATAACGCGATATGGCTTCTAAAATATTTTTGAGTTTTTTCTTTTTGAAAAGTGCCATGGCGTTCTGAAAATGAAAAATAGTGATGATTCTTAGCTCCTTTGTTTTACAATGCGGTTACAAAGGGGTTGGATTGTTTTTCTTTACCAATCGTAGTGTCAGGACCGTGACCGCAATAAACAGTGAAATCATCGGGCAAGGTATACAGTTTTTTTTGAATGCTTTGTTCCAAATCGCCAAAATTTCCGCCGGGTAAATCTGTCCGCCCAATACTTCCGTTAAACAATACATCGCCGGCAATAACATCTTTCGTTTTGTGGCTTACCGCGATTATATGTCCGGGAGCATGTCCCGGGGTAAAGTAAATATTGAGTTTTGAATTCCCAAAGGTCAAAACATCTCCTTCGTCAATGAAATGTTCAGGCTCAGGAGAGGTGCGGTAGTTGGAAAAGCCGTAGAGTTGTGCCGATTGTGCGGTCATGGCCAACGTAGGCAGGTCGAGCCGGCACGCCGTGGGTTTAAGGCCGTAGGTTTCAAAAACGTATTTATTTCCAAAAATGTGGTCTAAATGAAAATGTGTATTGAGCAATACTTTGGGTTTTAAATCGTTGGCGCTTATGAAACCGCTCAATTCCTTTTCTTCATGGCGTTCATAACAGCCGGGATCAACAATAACACATTCGCCCGTTTCGTCGTAAAGTACGAAGGTATTTTCTTGAAAACCGTTAAAGGTAAATTTTGTTATTTGCATATCATTGGGTTAAAAGCGGCCGAATACGCATTGACATTTTAAAAACCGGCTCACTATTAATATTTATTTTTGACGCTTTATTTTATTGAATTCCTTGAGTTGCAAAATTAATACATACAATTTGTTTTTGGTGAGAACCGTGACACTCCTCTGCGTTTTGTTGCCGTTTGCAGTGAATGCACAGTTTTATCGCGGTTCATATCAAACGTTTGGCAAAAACAGAATCCAGTATGTAGATAAGAATTGGGAGCATTACGATTTTGATAAATTCAACATTTACTTTTATGATGCGGGTAAGGATTTAGGTGTTTTTGCCGGCAAAACGGCTAAAGAGGGCTTGCGCGAAATTGAAAGTAAGTTTGATTATCGAATGCGCGGGAAAGCCTATATTCTTGTTTTTAGCAACTTGGAAGAATATCGGGGGAGTAACATAGGGTTAGGAACAGGCGAAGAGCAAAACATTGGAGGAACCGTATCAGTTAGCGGCAACAAAATATTTGTTTATTTTGATGGAAATCACGCCAATTTCAAACGATTGATTAATGAGGGGTTGGCACGGTTGCTACTTTATCAAATGGGGTACGGTGAAGATTGGAAAGAAGTAATCAAGAACACGGCATTGCTAAATATCCCAGAGTGGTACAGTGAAGGTGTGGTATCTTATGTGGTTAACGGTGATTCGCCCGAAGTCAACAATCAAATTAGAGACATTGTGATGCGGGGTGATTTTGATGATTTTAACGGCCTAAAGCCGCATGAATCTAAGGCGGCAGGTCACGCCGTATGGAATTACATTGCTGAAATATACGGTGAAGAAGTCATACCCAATATAGTGTACATGACCAAAATTAGCCGAAACATCGAGAACGGACTCCTTTTTGTTTTGGGTATATCGCTTGACCGGCTTTTAAAAGATGCTGAGGATTATTACCGAAGTAAATATATGTTTTACGATAGGGCAGCCATGAAACCCAGGGGCGAAAAAATTGAATTGCGCAACAGGAGAAACCGCACGTACTCAAAACCTGCCATAAACAGTGAGGGTAACAAAATGGCTTTTGTTACTGATGAATCGGGAAGGCAAAAAGTTTACGTTCGTGATTTGGAGAAAGGCCGCAATAAAAAACTACTCACCACGGGTCATCGCCTGGACAGAGAACCCGAAACGGTTTACCCAATCCTTGCCTGGCATCCTACCGAAGATATTTTGGCGCTCATTTATCGGCGTCAAGCCGAAATCATAATGGAACTTCATGATTTTGAAGAAAAAGACAAGCAGCGCATTGAAATTCGCAGGGTTGATAAGGTTGTAGATGCGAAATATTCACCCGACGGAAAAAGTATGGTGATGTCTGCCGTGAGCAAGGGCAGAACTAATTTGTATGTGTTCAATATGCTTACGCGCAGCCAAGTACAAATAACTGACGATTTGTATGATTACCTCTATCCTGACTTTCTTCCTGACGGTAATCGAATCATTTTTGCCTCTAATCGACCTGATAATAATCTGGTAGTTAAGGGTCGCGATAAAACTCGCCCGCAAGATGCCGAGTTTATGGATAACCTCGATATTTTTATTTATGACTACGAAAATAAAAACCCGGTTCTCACACGAGTTACGGAAACTCCCGGTATTAACGAGACGCACCCGGCCGGACTCACTAACGATCGATTTACTTACTTAAGCAGCCGAACGGGTACAATAAATAGGTTTTCGGCTTATATTGATAGTACAATAAGTCGAATTGATACGGCGGTTCATTATCGTTATTTTACCCGGGAAGTACCCGTTACCGATTATCACCGTAATATTTTGAGTCATGATGTAAATCGCCGTGCCGGTGAAGTTATCGATATTTTACTTGAAAACGGGAAATACGT
>PXEK01000197.1 GCA_003564735.1 Cryomorphaceae bacterium | reverse complement strand
TTTACCCGATATAGGTAATTTACAAACCTACAGAGCGCCCGAAGGCCCCGGAATTCGCGTTGACGACGGTTTTGAGGAGGGGATGGATATTCCGATTTACTATGACCCAATGATTAGTAAATTGAGCGTTCATGCTGCTACGCGGGAAGAAGCCATTGAAAGAATGACGCGGGCCATTGACGAGTATAAAGTTTCAGGCATTCAAACAACGTTGAAGTTTTGTAAATTCGCTATTAATCACGAGGCGTTTACCTCCGGAAAGTTTGATACGCATTTTGTTCAAAATTATTGGAGCGCTGATAAACTGCCAAAAAGCCGGGCAGAGAATGAAGCTGTTGCCGCTATATTTGGAGCGCGCCTTTCCGAGAATATAAAAAATACCGCACAAACCGCACAAAATACCGGCGGTGCTGTTTCTCAATGGAAACGTAATAGAACACATTAAAACCCCGGACAGTTTTACTGCGGATGATGCCGGTTTTAAAAGGTATGTAGAATTAATACAACATAATGAATACGGAAATAAAAAACGTTTTGCGTCTCGCGGCTTTCGGTTTGCTCATTGGGGTTGCAGGCTCCTCATGTAATACGGCCCGAATGACGATTGAAGTACTTCAGCCGCCAAAAACCGAACTGAATACCAAGGTAAATGAAGTGGCGCTTATCAATCGGGTTGATCAAGAGGATGCACATACCGCCTTGTATGTAAACGGGGAGTTTCAAGAGAATTTGGATGGACTCAACCTTGGGTTGCAGCATGCCACTTTGTACGGTATAGGTTCGGCGCTGGATGATTACGGCTTTTTTGAGGCGGGTGAAGGAAAAGGCGGTAATTTTAAAACCGAAGGTCGATTTAACGGGCCGCCCCTTTCGGCAACGGAATTGAGGCGTTTGTGCGCACTGTACAAAGTAAAAGGTATTATTGCTTTGGAAGGCTATGACGTGGCCATTTACACCTCGGGCGATATAACCCGCTCAACAGCCTTTACCAGAGATTACGGAACGGTTTACGTACCATCGTTCAACGGTAGGCAAGAGGTGATGATGCGTTTGTTTTTACGCTTTTATGAGAAAGAATCGGGAAAAATTGTTTTTGAAACGCAAATGACAGAGCGGCTCAATACAAGCGCCACCGGGAACACACCCGATGAAGTCGAGGCGCGAATGCCCGATAAGGTAGGTTTGGCCGAGCGCCTCGCTATTCAAATGGGGGGCGATTTTGCCCAAAAAATATCTCCCCACTGGAAACAAGAAACGCGAACGTACTTCGCCTACGGAAGCAGTCAGTTAGTGCGAGCGGGAAACTTGGCCCAAAACGGCTTTTGGGAGCGGGCCACCAACATTTGGTTCAGCATTGTTGAAGACGATTCCTCACCACTACGCGTGGCCAAAAAGGCTTGTTTCAATATGATTTTAGCTTCAGAGGTGGCGGGAGATATAGATTTAGCTATCGCTTGGGCCGAGCGCTGTGAAGAGGAGTTCGGTTTAAAAAGAGCAACTGATTACAAGGAATTGCTCATTAAGCGCAAGGAGTCGTTGAAGAAATTCTTAGATTAAAAGCTCGATGTTTTCACTACGTACAAGCGGGTGCGCCCAAATTGTCGAGAACTTGGTCTATGAAACTCAGCACCTCTGCACGACCTATTTTTTTGGAGGAAGAGGTAACAAAAATATGAGGTAAATACGCCCAAGTTTCCAACATAACTTCTTTGTATTTCTCCACATGCTCACTTAGTTTTTTATCGCTCAGTTTATCGGCTTTGGTAAACACCATACAAAAGGGAATTTGTCTCTCGCCCAGTGTTTGCATGAACTTTAAATCTTTTGCTTGGGGCTCGTGCCTAACGTCTAAGAGCACAAAAGTACATGCCAACGATTCCCTTTTTGACAGGTAATTATAAATCATGTTCTCGAACTTATTGCGCACGTTTTTGGCCACCTTGGCGAAGCCGTAGCCGGGTAAATCTACCAAGTACCAATCATCATTGATGATAAAATGATTGATGAGTTGTGTTTTGCCGGGGGTGTTGGAGGTTTTTGCCAGTGATTTTTTACCCGTAAGCATATTAATCAGCGAGGACTTACCAACATTAGAACGCCCGATAAAAGCGAATTCCCACATTTCATGTTCGGGACATTGGGAAAGGTTGGCGCTGCTTTTGACGAATGCCGCGTTCTTGATTTGCATTTTCAGAACCTTTTATCCAGCCACTTTTCCAAGATGGAGTTGAACTCTTTGGGTTGTTCCATCATGGCGGCATGACCGCATTTATCAATCCAAAACAATTCTGAGTCGGGGAGTTTGTCGTGAAATTCCTCAGCCACTTCGGGTGGGGTAATGGTATCGTTTTTACCCCAAATCAGGCAAGAAGGAACATTCATCTTGGGTAAATCTTTCTGCATGTTGTGCCTGATGGCCGATTTAGCCAAGGACAGTATGCGAATGAGTTTAGATTTATCATTCACCAAATCAAAACACTCTTTTACCAAGTCATCGGTGGCGTGTTTGGGATCGTAAAAAGTGACTTCAACTTTCTCCCTAATATAGCTCATGTCACCCTTTCGAGGGAAACTGCCGCCCATGGCGTTTTCGTAAAGACCCGAACTTCCCGTAAGAATGAGCGATTGTACTTTTTTGGGATGCAAAGTCATGTAAACCAAAGCCACGTGTCCGCCCAGCGAGTTGCCCAAGAGGTTTACTTTGTCATAGCCTTGTTTTTCGATAAACTCATTGATGAATTTGGCCAGGCTTTTTACATTGGTGTTGAGCACCGGTAATGTGTAAATGGGCATGAGTGGAATGACCACTTTATATTTTCCTGAAAAGTGGTTCATCACATCCTTAAAGTTACTCAAAGCACCAAATAAGCCGTGTAAAAGAATGATTACGGGGCCTTCTCCTTTTTCGACATATTCAAACTTTCCGTTTTTCTTTATTTCTTCCATCGGTTTTTATCGGCTTTTTCGAAGGTTCAAAATTAAACAATATGAACTCATATTGCCGGGGTTTTTGGTTTTTCCCTTTTTACCGTTCTAAAAAATTAATTGTCACGTACTTCTGCGTTGTGATGCCTTTTTAAATCTGTTGTTATTTTATTCATCACTTTCTCAATACGCTTATCTGTGAGTGTTTTTGCATCGTCTCTAAAAGTAAAACTCAAAGCATAGCTCTTTTTACCCTCGGCGATTTTTTTGCCTTCGTAAACGTCAAATAGATTGATTTTTCTCAAAATCTTTCGCTCGGCTTTTTTCACCGTCTCGCTCAGTGCGTCAAAAGTTACATTTCGGTCAATAAGCAATGCCAGGTCGCGCTGTACGGCAGGGTACTTTGCAACGGGTGTGTACTTTACTCTTGCTTTACCCGATAGTTGAATCAACGCGTCCAAGTCCCACTCTGCCGTGAAAACTTCTTCGCGTAGTGAGAATCGGTCGTGCAACTCGGCACTTACCTTCCCCAAATCGCATACTTTGTTTTTGTTCACGTAAATGGCAATACCGTAATCCATAAACGGGTGTGTCGATTCTTTCATTTGCACATCAAGCGTTGCGGGGAGCAGGCGCTGAAGCAACATTTCTGCTACCCCTCTCAAGTAACTGAAATCGGCAAGGTCATCAGTCGTGTTCCACGCTTTAGGTTGACGCCTGCCGGCTACGGTTAGGCAAAGTGTTTCTTTTTCAACGGGCTTGCCGTTTTTCAAGCGGTATGTTCTGCCCGTTTCAAAAAGTTTTATATCGCGGTTTTTTCGGTTCTGATTATAAAGGCAAGCCTCCAAAGCATCGTAAATGAGCGTTTTACGCATTACGCCTAACTCTCGGCTTAGTGGATTTTCGATTACGACGGTATCGTTTTCATCGGGGTAGTACTCCGCTTTTGTCAATGAATTGCTCATGCCCTCCAAAAACCCGATTCCGGCTAAAACATCGGCGATTTTGTTCCTGATCAACTCCGGGTTTGGATGCGGGGCGCTACTCAATGAGGTAGTGAGTTTTTGAGGCATTTCAATGCGGTCAAAACCGTAAATGCGCATCACTTCTTCAATCACGTCAATTTCACGAGTCACGTCAACGCGATAGGGGGGAATACTCAGTTTCAGGTGTTCGTTAGTTTCCTCGGTAATTTCAATTTCCAGACCTTTCAAGATATCCGCAACCGTTTTTTTATCAATCACTTTCCCCGCAATGGTGCTGAGTTTGGAGAACCTCAGGGTGACCTCAAAATGGGCAATCGGGTTTTGGTAATCATCTATAATTTCACTTGAAATTTCACCACCCGCGTATTCTTTCATTAATAGGGCCGCACGTTTTAAAGCGTAAACGGTAATATTGGGATCGGTGCCGCGCTCATACCTGAATGAAGCATCGGTTTTGAGTCCGTGACGTTTTGATGTTTTTCTCACGCTTACGGGATTAAAATACGCCGACTCAAGAAAAATGGAGGTAGTGGAGTCGCTAACGCCCGACTTGGCACCACCAAAAACCCCGGCTATGCACATGGGTTCTTTTTCGTTGCAAATCATCAAATCTGCGCTGTCTAAAAGGCGTTCTTTATCGTCAAGGGTAACGAACTTTGTATCTTTTGGTAGAGTTTGAACTATTACTTTATTGCCGGTAATTTTTTCGGCGTCAAAGGCGTGGAGGGGCTGTCCCGTTTCGTGCATCACAAAGTTGGTGATATCCACCAAGTTATTGATGGGTGTTAAGCCTATGGAGGTGAGGAAGTTTTGCAACCATTCGGGCGATGGCTTTACCGTGAGTCCGCTCAAGGTTACCCCGCTGTAGCGCGGACACAACGTACGGTCTTTAATTTCTACCGAAACAGAAAGCTTGTTGTTGTCTGTTTTAAATGCACTTACATCCGGAATACGAAGTCGCTCATCGCTCAATTCTTTTTTCACCGCACCCAGCGCTTGTAAATCCCGAGCTGTTCCAATGTGTGAAGCCGCATCGGCGCGATTTGGCGTTAAGCCGATTTCAAAAACACTGTCGGTTTCGATATGGAAATAGTCGGCGGCGGGAGTTCCCGGTTCGGGTGAATCCACCAAAACCATAATACCTTCGTGTGATGTGCCCAAGCCCAACTCATCCTCGGCACAAATCATTCCTTCCGATTTTTCCCCGCGAATTTTCGCTTTTTTGATGGTGAGTGAATTGCCGTCTGTAAAATGAATTTCGCTGCCCACCGTGGCCACCACAACATATTGTCCCGCATCAACATTTGGTGCACCGCACACAATTTGAACCGGTTGCTCAGCGCCGATATCAACCGTTGTTACTTTTAACTTATCGGCGTTGGAGTGGGGTTCGCACGTG
>PXEK01000384.1 GCA_003564735.1 Cryomorphaceae bacterium | reverse complement strand
GCAAAAAACAGTCAAGCCGATAAACTTAAAGGGCTGAAGCTAGGGGCTGAGGATTATATCACAAAGCCTTTTGACATGGAGGAACTGGTATTGAGAATCAATAACCTGCTCCATACGATTGATCGCGTGAAACACCCCGACACTTCTCATGTTTTTAAGTTGGGAAAGTTGACTTTTGATAGTAATGAAAAGTTTTTGAAAACCCCCTCAGGCAAGGTGAGTCTGACTAAAAAACAAGCTGAACTGCTCAAGTTGTTTTGTTTAGAAAAGGGTAATGTGGTAACCAGAGACCAAGCGCTTCGCGTAGTTTGGGGTAAAAACGATTATTTTTTGGGTAGGAGTATGGATGTTTTTATTGCGAAGTTGCGTAAGTTTTTAAGTGAAGACCCCAATGTTCAGCTCGAAACAATTCACGGAACGGGATTTAAGTTGACTGCGAAATAGCTCAGGACCGGGTCTTATTTATTTCTTTCGCTAGAAATAGAGATTACGCCCACAATTATTGATTGTCTTCCTCCGGTTCTGTATCGGTTGCGTCTTCAACTTGAGGATTATCTTTTTCACCCTCAACATCTTCGCTTTTACTTGAGCTTTCATCGCTTTTGTTTCCCTGTTTTACGCCCTCGGCGTTGGCTTCTGTCCCTTCATCATTTTCTTCATCCTCTTCTGTGACAGGCGCAGGTAAAATTCCTTTACCCTCGGTCATTGGTTCCCAAAAATAAATACCGTATCGTGTTTTCGGTCTTTCGCTTTCCCTCCATTTGAAACCGTCGTAAAAAATGAGCTCCTCGGTGAGATCTTTTATCGGGTATAGAACAGCATCCGGTTTTATATAAAACCGAATATTATCTATTTGGCCACTGTCCATAAATATCGTCATATTACTACAGTTGAGTCGGTTCATGCCCGTAATGCTACCGTCGTCCTCCTCAGTGTAATATATCGTTTGGCCGTTTCCTTCAATATCGATTTTATAAATTTCATTGTTTTCAAAAAAGGCTTCTAAGTCTCGGCCTTTAATTTGATTATACCATCGGTTTTCTTGGTGAACCTCTGTGATAATGAATGACTTTTCGAATATGTATAATTTCTCTATTTTCCCGTCGTAAGTTCTGATTTTTATCAAATCGCCCGTCATTTGGGTGGAGTCTGTCCAAAGTACCGGGTCGTGATACATAACGATATTTGAGTCTCCTGTGTGATATAACAGGGAGTCGCATTTACCCTGCATATCTTTTTTAAAAAACTTTGCCTTGCGGTACCCCCGTAAAATGCGATGTTGTCGTGTACTATCGTATTCGGTAATCAGCGAATCGCTATGGAGGAATAACGTATCGGTTTCAAAAATTTGCTTCATGGTGAGGTATCCGGTAGCAATGGATATACTGTCGTTTTCATTGAGGTAGGCATAGTCGCTCTCAATAATGACCATATTTATAGTGTCGGTAATCACCGAGTTGCAAAATACCTCACCTATCCCCAACTTTTGATCATAAATTACACTATCGCCTTCAATGATTCGTTCCTTCTCCTCAATACGTACGTGTTTTACAAATTGAGAGCGGTCGTTGATTTGGTCGTAAAAACCACGTTCGCAATAAATTTCTGCCGAATCAAACGTAATACATGTGGGGCCGAAAAAATACACTACGTCAGTTTGTTGCATGTAGTGCATGGTATCTGAAACGATGTAATAATCAGGATGAGTGAGTTCTACATTATCTTTAAAGTGAAAAACCTCGTCATCTTCATAAAAATAACCGATGTCACTAATGAGTATAGAGCTGTCTTGGGTATTAGTCAGAACCCCACCTCCGACGTAATAGGCATAATTTCCGGCCAAATCGTAATCGAGGTAATTTGTGTTCAGAATTTGATTACCGTCTTTTAGTTCGACGTCACCCCTAAGTTTGGCAAACTCGGTATTGCCGTTGTAATCGAGAGAGTCGCCTGTAATAGTTATTGAATCACCTTTAATGATACGCACATTGCCGTATGCTTTTAGACTGTTCGAGTTGCCAAAAAGGTAGGCACTGTCGCAAAACATGGTGCTGCCTTTGTGCTTGAATTGCACATTACCTATGAGTTTTCGTGTATTTTCACCCAGTGATTCATCAAATATGCCGGTTTCGGCATAAATCATTTTGATTTTCGTCTTTTGCTGGGCGAATACTCCCTGAGCTAACAAAATAAAAGTCAAAACACTTGAGATAAAGTGTAGAACGAATTTTGTTGCGGGAGTTATGGTCATCTCATCAAAGTTTGGTCGCGCTTGGGCCCTACGGAAACAATTTTAATGGGCACCTCAAGCTCTTTTTCTAAAAACTCTATGTACTCAATAAGAGTGCCGGGAAGCTCGCTCACATCTTTTACACCGGTTAGATCTTCGTCCCAACCTTTAAACTCACGCCAAACGGGCTCCACATTGTCGTTGGTTACATCGTAGGGGAAGTAGTCTATTTTCTCATTTTTGTAAATGTAGTGGGTGCATACCTTAATGGTTTTGAAAGCGCTCAATACATCGGCTTTTGTCATTATCAGTTGAGTTACCCCGTTTAGCATGGCGGCATATTTTAAGGCCGGTAAATCCAACCATCCGCATCGGCGTGGTCTGCCGGTGGTTGCACCGAACTCGTGTCCCTTGGTGGCCAATTTTTGACCGTCTTCGTCAAATAACTCTGAGGGGAACGGCCCGCTGCCTACTCGCGTACAATACGCTTTGAAAATTCCGTAAACCTCACCTATGCTGTTGGGAGCTAGCCCCAAGCCGATACAAGCACCGGCCGATACCGTATTTGATGAGGTAACAAAAGGGTATGAACCAAAGTCAATATCGAGTAAAGAACCTTGTGCACCTTCGGCGAGTATTTTTTTATCCTTTTTGAGTGCTTCATTCAAAAAGTGTTCACTGTCTATAAACGGGAGTTGTTTGAGTGATTCAACAGATTCAAAAAATACGGCCTCCATGGCAGCTAAGTCATCTGTAGGGTAATTGAAATTACTCAATAGCTGCAAGTGTTTGTTTTTGAGCGCTCCGTATCTTTTGTCGAAATCTTCTTCGATGAGGTCCCCCACTCTTAGTCCGTTACGGCCGGTTTTGTCCATGTAAGTCGGACCTATGCCTTTAAGAGTTGAGCCTATTTTTGAGGAGCCCTTAGCTTTTTCAGAAGCTGCATCCAATAAACGGTGAGTGGGTAAAATAATGTGAGCTTTTTTTGAAACACGAAGCGATTTTGAAATGTCCACATCGTGTTCTTGTAGGGCGTCAAGTTCTTTTGCCAATGTCACGGGATCAATTACCACACCGTTGCCTATCACATTGACGGCCTCAGGTCTGAAAATACCTGAAGGGATTGTGTGTAACACGTGTTTGATCTCGTTGAATTCCAGCGTATGACCCGCATTTGGCCCGCCTTGGAATCGAGCTATGATGTCGTATTGAGGTGTTAAAACATCAACAATTTTCCCTTTTCCTTCATCGCCCCATTGCAGGCCTAGCAATATATCGGTTTTCATAATCGGTTTTGTATTTTTGAGGGTAAACCTCTTAAAAAATGAACTGCAAAAGTACTTGAATTAACCGAACTCCGGAAACTTCAAACTACCGGGGATAACGCGCAACTCTGTAAGGTCCATTTGGTGTATTACGAATGTAGTGAGAGTGTTAGGTTAAAGATTCGGGCTAAACATCCTCTCGGGATTAGGTTGTAACTTTCTTAATGCTATTTCAAACGCTCAATTAAGTCCGCTAATCGGGCAGCGTAACCAATTTCATTATCATACCACCCCATAATTTTAACCATATTGCCTATGGAGGATGTGAGTAGAGAATCAAAAATACACGAGTGTTTGTTTCCTTGAATGTCAACTGATACGATGGGGTCTTCAGTATATTCTAAAATGCCTTTCAACTCATTTTCGGCGGCAAGCTTGAAAGCTTTGTTGATTTCGTCTATAGAAAGACTATCTTTAACAATGAATGTCATATCGGTGAGTGACCCGTCGGGAACGGGTACGCGAATACCGCAGCCGCCCATAACATCGCCCAAGTCCGGGAAGATTTTTGTAATGGCCTTGGCTGCGCCTGTGGTGGTTGGGACAATACTTACAGCACCCGCCCTGGCTCTTCGCAAATCACTGTGCGGAGTATCGTGCAAGCGTTGGTCACCTGTGTAAGAATGAATTGTAGTGATATAAGCGGCTTCAATGGTGGTGAGGGTGCGCATAACCTTTACCAGCGGAGCGGCTGAGTTTGTTGTACATGAGGCATTACTGATAACGTCTTCTGTTCCGTCTAAAATATCCTCATTAATGCCCAAACAAACACTTTTGATATCATCTGATTTCGGTGGGGCCGACAGAATCACTTTTTTGGCTCCCGCCGCAAGATGTTTTTCTGCACCCTCGCGTGTGCGGAACTTCCCGGTTGATTCCACCACAATATCGACGTCCAACTCTTCCCAAGGCAAGTTTTCGGGGTTTTGTTCACTGAATACCGCAATTTCTTTACCGTTCAATTGAAACCCTTTTTTGGTCAGAGCCGAACCCTCTTTACGGGATCCGTGGATACTATCGTATTTGTACAGGTGAAGTAGTGTTGAAGCATTTGAAAGGTCGTTGATGGCTACTAATTCGGCATTATTTCTGTCGATTAACTCTCGGGTCAACATTCGGCCTATTCTTCCAAAACCGTTTATGGCTACTCTCATAATGTGTTAATTTCATGTAAAGCAAAAAGGCTCTCGAGAATTCCGAAAGCCTTTTTACATGTAATGTTTAGGGCAACTTATCGCATCACTACAAAGCGTGTGGTGCTGTATTTGTTACCTGATGATACTGTTGCTATGTAATTACCGTTAGGTAAGTCAGATGCATTGAATCTCAAAATATTCTTTCCCGCATCTTTTCTGTTGTTTTGGGAGGTTCTCACTACTTGCCCGTTGAGGTCGTAAATGTTTACGGTAACGGGCTTTTGATCCTCTCCCACTGCGTTGAATTCAATGGTAGCCTCATAAGAAACCGGATTTGGATATACTTTTAAATCCATATTTTCGGGCTTCGTGAACTCTGCAAACTCAGGAACGCTACTTACCAAACTTCCGGTTTTCCAAATTCCCAAGCCGTGAGTTCCGGCATAAATTTCACCTGAGTTACTCGCTTCAGAAGGCGGTAACGTTTGTTGCAATAGTCTGAAAACAGGCACGCGTCCAATTTTTTCATTTTCTTGCTCCCAAACCACATTTGCTGCATTTACGTCACGCGTTGACCATATGCCGAAGTCAGTACCCAACAATACGGTTGATGGGTCATTGATATC
>PXEK01000379.1 GCA_003564735.1 Cryomorphaceae bacterium | reverse complement strand
CCTTGATGCGAACGACTTGATGCTCGCCATCCTGAAAAGTGCCTTCGTACTTGAAGTTGTACACGCTAAACGCCGAGGGATGAACCGGTGATACAAAATCCCCCACTTTGGGTCGGTAAAAATCGGCTTGTACAAAGGGAAGTGATGGCTCACTAAGTTCTTCAGGCAAATTACTTCGCGAGCTGATTACGCGTTGTTTAAGTGAGTTGGGGCGCTTATACTCCACCTTATTTACCGACTCACTCACGTAGGTAGTCCCCTCAGATAAATTTACCCCCTCACTTTCCATGGCTTTGCGCAAAACCCACGGAATTTTTTCAAGTACAAACGTACCTTTTACGTAAAACCGAGCCGAATATTCCTGAACCGAGATACGATGTATTTTAGCCAGTGCAATCGCCTTTTGCATGATGGCATAACTTTCATCTTGCTCACCCGCCTCGTAATTAAATTCGCCGATGACATATGTTTGAGGAATCATGGTCAAGTCAGCGGTAATGTATTGTTGAGTTACGGCAATTTCTTTTTGAACGGTTTTGTACCCCATGTACCTAAAAATAAGGGTATATTCTCCCGGAGATAAGTCTAATTTGTACTCCCCGTTTACGTTACTGATGGTTGACTCCTCTGTCTGCAACACCTGTATAGTGGTGAATGCTAAAGGCTCACCCTCTTTGTTCGTGATTTTACCTTTCACTCCCACTGCCTGCACATAATGAACGAATAACAGAGGAAAAAGGAGAAAAAGGACGTATTTCATCGGGGTAATAACAGTATTAAAATTTAGTGTTCACCGCTTTATAATCTCGTTGATCGGTATAAGGTTTTAAGGTGCTTGCGGCTCATGCGGGGATACACCTATGGGTAGAGTAAAAAATTCAATTACTCTTTAAGTAAGACAGAATGTTGTTTTCAATCCTCTCAGTTACGTTCACAACATCACTTTTCTCAAAATTCTCACCTACCAATGTCTCATACAACTCAATATATCGTTCACTCACTTGATTGATAAAGCTGTTCGGCAAAACAGGAATTTCCTGATCGGGTTTGCCGTTAAAGTTGTTTTCCATAAGCCACTCCCGAACAAACTCTTTACTTAACTGTCGTTGAGGCTGATCGTTTGCGAGCCGTCTTTCGTATGACTCGGCATAAAAATAACGGGACGAGTCGGCGGTGTGTATTTCATCGATAAGTGTGATATTACCGTCGCTGTCCAAACCGAATTCATACTTCGTATCCACCAACAAAAGTCCTTTTTCCCTAGCGGCGGCGGTTCCGCGCTCAAACAATTTTAGAGAAATAGCTTCAAGTTGTTCGTAAATTTCGGCAGGAACAATACCTGAAGACATAATTTCATCTCTTGAAATATCCTCATCGTGTCCTTTGTCGGCTTTTGTCGTTGGCGTTATGATCGGCGCCGGCAGTCGCTCACTTTGTTTGAGTCCGCCCGGCACTCTCACCCCGCAAATCGACCTTTCCCCGCTGCGATAAACCCTCCACGCGTGGCCGGCCAAATAGCCTCGAACCACCATTTCCACTTTAAGCGGCGCACACAATTTCCCTAATGTTACATTGGGGTCGGGCACGGCCAGCTTCCAGTTGGGGACAATATCACTTGTTTCATCTAAAAACTTAGCGGCCATTTGGTTCAGAACCTGCCCTTTGAAGGGAATGGGTTGCGGCATTACCACATCAAACGCCGATAGGCGATCGGTAGCCACCATCACCAAAACATCATTTTCGAGTCGGTACACATCACGCACCTTACCCTTGTACAAACTTTTTAAACCGGGGAGGTCAAATTCGGTTGCTTTGACTGCGCTTTTCATGATTCACTTTCTTTATTCGTGGATTTCGGTTTTGATTTATCGGTGTTCTTGCGGGCTTCAAAGTCTTTATCATAGGCGGCGATAATGCGTTTTACCAAACCGTGCCTGATAACATCCTCAGCACCCAGCCTAATTACCTCTACCCCCTTCACTCCTTCCAAAATACGCAAAGCGTGTTTTAAGCCCGAGCGTTCATTAAACGGTAAATCGACCTGCGTTTGATCTCCCGTAATAATGAACTTGGCGTTGGCTCCCATTCGCGTGAGGAACATTTTCATTTGACTTTCGGTAGAATTTTGCGACTCGTCTAAAATCACAAAAGCGTGATCGAGCGTGCGGCCTCTCATAAAGGCCAAGGGAGCAATTTCAATTACCCCTCGTTCGAGAAAAACCTCCAATCTTTCAGGCGGAATCATATCCCGTAGTGCATCGTAAAGCGGCAACAAATACGGATCTAACTTTTCCTTTAAATCCCCCGGCAAAAAGCCCAACCGCTCACCGGCCTCAACCGCGGGACGGGTCAAAATAATGCGCCGCACCTCCTTATTTTTTAACGCCCTCACAGCTAAAGCAACAGCCGTGTAGGTTTTTCCCGTACCGGCCGGACCTATAGCAAAAAGTAAATCATTTTGGTCAGAGCCGGAAACAATCCGTTGCTGATTTTGGGTTCGCGCCTTGATGACAAGTCCGCCGGTGCCGTGAACCAGCACCTCCTTATTTTTCAAACTCTCGGCCTTTTTTTCGCCGTCGTCACCCATGTACATTTCGACCGCCTCCTTTGAAAGATTATTGAATCTGCCATGATGTTCGAGAATTAAATTCATTTTCCCCGAGAATTTATCCAGTTCCTTTTTTCCGCCCTTTGCCATGATTTCGTTGCCTCGAGCAACGATTTTCAGTTTGGGGAAATACGTCTTTATTAAATTGATGTTTACGTTGTTCACCCCAAGAATTTCAACGGGGTTGGCGGCTTCAAGTTCTATTGTTGTTTCGTGCAAGTTTTGATAATATTAAAAGTGATTGTAAGTGTACATTTTTACCCGCTTAGCATTATTTTTTACCGTGACTCATCGGCTCAAAAGTAAAAAAAATCGACACATACGTTACGCTTGTTCTAAATTAGTAATTTCGCGAAACAAAACTATTGAAAATAGCCGATACCGAAACACCAAATGCAAATTATAACACTCACGACAGATTTAGGACTTCGGGATTACTACGCCGCCTCGGTTAAGGGTGCTATTTACAGTTCGTTAGATGAAGTTTGCGTAGTGGATATAAGCCATGACGTGACCAAGTTTAAAATACAAGAAGCGGCTTTTTTACTTAAAAACTGCTATCGTGATTTCCCTAAAGGAACCATCCATATCATCGGCGTTCAAACCGATTACGGAGATAGTGCCAATCACTTGTTGGTGGAGCGTGACGGACATTACTTTTTGGGCAGTGACAACGGTTTGTTTAGTATCATGTTTGAAGATAATGACATCAAGGCTCACATTTTGGATATACCGCAAGATATTACCGACCTCACCTTTGCCGCTAAATCGCTTTACGTTAAAGTAGCCGCGTTTTTGGCCCGGGGAGGTGAACCCGGCGTATTGGGGTCTGAATATAAAGATACCAAAAAAGTGCTTACCCTACAGCCCGTGGTTCGAGATAACGCCGTACGCGGCACGGTTGTGCATATTGATTCATACGGCAATTTAATCACCAACATCAGCAAGCAACTTTATGAAAGAGTAGGCAACTCAAGGGAGGGAATGGTAACGTTTAGAGATTCTTCATTTGATATAAAAGGCATTTCGAAATATTACAACCTCGTAAGCACGGGCGACCCCGTTGCCATTTTTAACAGCTCGGGATTGCTCGAAATTGCCGTTAACTCCGGTGATGCGGCTAAACTAATGGGAATGCGCGTTAACGATCCCGTTTCACTAATTTTTGAAAAATAAAATCTACTCATGATTATACGTATTGTAAAAATGACTTTTGACCCCGCCAAAACAAGCGAATTTTTGGAGGTGTTTACCACTTACAAAACCAAAATTAAACACTCTCCCGGCTGCATGCACCTAGAGTTGTGGAAGCACGCGAAGGAGGACAACATTTACTACACTTACAGCTACTGGGAAAATGAAGAAGCCTTGGAGGGCTACCGAAAATCAGACCTTTTCGCCGAGGTTTGGAGTCAAACCAAAGTGCATTTCATCGCCAAACCCGAAGCGGAAAGCATAGTTCGCGAATTAATTGTATGATAATGTTTTAGTTGGAGATAATTGGGGGAAGTACCGAGAGGTTAACTCGATGAACATTTCGCGCCGGAATCCCCCACACACTTTTACTCCTAAGCTTTGAAGGTTAATCGTGCGCAACTCTACTTCAAACTTTCCTTTTTTTCAAGATCGACAAGCAAACGAAAAATCATTCTGTGAGTTCAAAAGGTAAGTTATCTTTATGTGTTTTGTAATGTTCCACTAAAATTTGTTTCAAAGAATTATTTCTTTCCATTCTATCGTACAATTCCTGTTTCACATCTTCCAAAAATATTTCAAATGAGGTAATGCTTGGTTTATATCTTTCAACTGCTCTTTTTCTTTCCGTATTCCATGCTGCAGATACGGGTGAAACCGCTCGGTCAAAGTCGTTAAAAATCGCTTCATAACAGAAAGCGGCAAGCAGTGTAACATCTTTGCCCTCAATTAATTCATCAACCCCGTTTAACTCTACACATACTCTTGATTGAACGGTAGTGTCGGGATTAACTGCATCACAATAAAAAAATCTCGAAGCAACGCGCATCATCTCATCGGTCGTAAAACTCTTTTCCTGTACTTTTGCGGGATTCTTTATTGCCGCTAATGTTTGTTCAAAGTAGGTTGAAAACTCCTCGTCTTGAGTATACTTTTCAAGTATTTTCTTTTTCATTTTTAGCGTATCGGGATATAGACCAAATAACCTTTTTCTTTCCTTTGTCATCTGTGACGAATGGAATTCGGGAACGTTCAACAAAAGATATTCAAATCTGCGCTCAAATGGAGTTAGCTCACGATCCTGAACCAACTTGGGCAAAGCCGATGCCTTAATTTCATTATCTGATTCGTAGGTGGAAATTTGTATTGAAATGTGATCTTCCAAAAAGTTATTCTGCGAGGTACAGCAAAACACTAAAGTAGCGGATATCAATAGAAATAAAGTCCGTACGCCCGATAAAACATTTGATTGATTCAAATTCATTTTTCGCATCTCAAAGGCTTATTTTATATCAATTCGATTTTTTTCTCAAAGTGCATCGCACAAAACAGGATTGTATGATAATGTTTTAGTTGGAGATAATTGGGGGAAGTACGGAGAGGTTGACTCGATGAACATTTCGCGCCGGACTCCCCCACACACTTTTACTCCTAAGCTTTGAAGGTTAATCGTGCGCAACTCTACTTCAAACCTTCCCTGCTTACGGTTATAAACGCGGTAGGGATCATCCAAACGTT
>PXEK01000311.1 GCA_003564735.1 Cryomorphaceae bacterium | reverse complement strand
AGGTACGACTGATGAATTCTAAAAAAACCGGATTTCGAAAGTAATTCATCAAATTTTTTCAAGTTAGTACTTACCGTAAGTTCCGGTTCATTATCGATGCAGAATGTAGTGTAGCTGCCCTCACCTTTGCAAGCAATGATTTCTGAAAGTTTCACAAACCTGATGCCCTCAGCCTCGGGTAACCCCACACATTTATCTTGTAAATTACCGGCGTTGAGGTTTGCCATAAGCTTGGAAATATGTCCGCCTCTCTCGGGCTTGGAAAGAGCCTTGAGAACAGCGGTCTCTAATTCCTCGGCATCAACGGGTTTTAGTAGATAATCCAAAGCGGACATTTTTATGGCTTCCAAGGCGTAAGATTGATGAGCTGTAGTAAATATGACATCAAAATGTAAAACAGGAGAAAGGGTTTCGAGTAAATTAAATCCGGTTCCGTCATCCAGTTCCACGTCTAAAAATAGCAACTCGGGTCTTTCTGCTTCAACAAGGTTTTTAGCTTCCTTAACCGTAGTGGAATTACCAACAACCTCTATGTCATCAAATTCAGCAAGCATACTTTCGAGCATCACTCTGCAATCGACATCGTTTTCAATAATAACCGTTCTCAGCTTTGTCCTGCCCGATTCGTTTTTGGTGACCTCCATATTATCTTTTTCGCAAAAATATAACTTTCAAAGAACCGATTGCCGGTATATCGCCAATTTCATTGGTTTTTGAATTACCGGCTTTCGAAATTTTTTAGCATCTGATCCTTTGTTGGCTGTTTGGGGTTCTGACCAATACAATAAAGAATTACTGGAAATAATAATTTATTTTTTGGTGCGTAATTCGTCATACTTTTTCAGCGTTCAACCTGATTAAAGGTGTCGTTTACCGCTCATCACATTTTTGAATACAAACCGTTATTTACTCGTAATTTTGCATCGATGATAAAGCTCAATAAAGTAAATAAATCGTACAAAACCGGGCCTACCCGTTTGCATGTTCTCAAAAATATTGACTTACATATTAAAGAGGGTGAATTGGTGTCTATTATGGGGTCTTCGGGGAGCGGAAAATCAACTTTGCTCAATATTTTGGGCATGCTTGATAATTACGATAGCGGTGAATATTTACTGGATGGAAAACTTATTAAAGATTTAAGTGAGACCAAGGCCGCAGTGTACAGAAATGAGTTTTTGGGTTTTATTTTTCAATCGTTTAATTTGGTGAGCTTTAAAAATGCTATGGAGAACGTTGCGCTACCATTGTATTACAGAGGGGTAAGTCGCTCAAAACGGAATAAACAGGCTGTCGAGTTTTTGGAAAAGGTGGGGCTTGGAGATTGGAAAAACCATTACCCTAATGAGTTATCAGGCGGTCAAAAACAACGCGTTGCCATAGCGAGAGCTTTAATTTCAGATCCTAAAGTGATTTTGGCTGATGAGCCCACCGGAGCTTTGGATACTTCAACCTCTCATACTATTATGGAATTGCTTAAAGAAATAAACAGTAGGGGCAAAACCGTGGTTATTGTAACACACGAAAATGATATAGCCGATATGACCGAGCGGGTCATTCGATTAAAAGACGGTAAAATAGTTTAACCATGTTCGACTTAGATAAGTGGGCTGAGATTCTCGAGACCATAAGTAAAAATAAGCTGCGTACCTTTTTAACCGCATTTAGTGTGGCATGGGGTATTTTCATGCTTATTATTTTGCTGGGTGCCGGCAGGGGATTGCAAAACGGAGTGCAAAGTGACTTTGCCGGTGATAACGTAAACACGGTTTGGATTACGCCCGGCACAACCTCCAAACCATTTAAAGGAATGCAACCCAACCGCAAGGTCGAAATGAAGAATGAGCATTACGAGTACGTAGCTCAAAATTTTGAAGAGGTAGAATTTATCAGCGGTAGGTTTATGCGCTGGAGTCAAAAGATGAGTGCGGGTAATAGAAAAGGCTCCTTCACTATGCGCGGCGTTCATGCCAATCAAATCGAACTGGAAAGCTATGAAGTTGAGGAAGGCCGATACATTAATGACAGAGATGTACAACAAGCACGAAAAGTAGTCGTCATTGGCAGGGCAGTACAAGAGGAACTTTTCCCCGATCATAAAAACCCCGTGAATCAATACCTTCAAATATCGGGAGGTTTGTTTAACGTGGTGGGCGTGGTAAATAATGAGAGTGATGGCGGTGAAAACAACGTGTACGTTCCCATATCCACCACGCAAAAACTGTTTGGGAACACCGATAAATTAGACCGACTCATATTTTCTACCGGTGATACAGATTTTGATCGTGTGGAGTCCCTTATTGAGGAATTGAAAACTTACTTTTCATCCAAAATGCTTTTTGACCCTTCAGATTCGCGCGCTTTATACATCCGTAATCAGTTCGAACAATACAAATTAATTCAAGATATTTTTTGGGGTATAAACGCCTTTATTTGGATGATTGGAATTATGACCATCGTTGCCGGAGTCATTGGCGTAAGCAACATCATGATGATAACGGTTAAAGAGCGCACAAAAGAAATAGGTATTAGAAAAGCCTTGGGTGCCACACCCCTTTCTATATTGAGTCTCATTATGTTGGAGGCTATAATAATTACCACCGTTGCCGGCTACATAGGCTTGGTAAGTGGTGTTTTTTTATTGGAGTGGTTGTCGGGCTTGGGTGATTTCCCCATGTTTAAAAACCCCGAGGTTGATTTGAATATAGCCGTTGCGGCCACCATACTTTTGGTAGTAGCAGGGTCATTGGCGGGGCTGTTTCCCGCTATGAAAGCGGCAAAAGTTAAACCCATTGTTGCATTGAGAGATGAATAACTATTTTGGTCAGAACCCTCAACCAATGAGTAAAGTGCTTATGCCGTGTGTTTTATTTAGATGCCGAAACGCTTCTAAAAGACTACGTTTATGGACTTAGATAAATGGAAAGAAATATACGCTACCCTTGCCTCAAATAAATGGCGAACCCTACTCACGGCTTTTGGTGTGAGTTGGGGTATTTTCATGCTCATTATAATGCTTGGGGCAGGGAACGGATTGCAAAACGGCACCATGAGTATGTTCACCGGTAGAGTGGCCAACAGTATATTCATGTGGAGTATGCGCACCTCAATTCCGTACGCGGGATACCGTGAAGGCAGGAGGGTACAAATGACCAATGATGATGTGAACTTGCTTCGTGAAAATGTTCAGGAAATTGATTTGATATCACCCGGTTTACAACTTGGCGGCTGGAGAGGAGCCAATAACGTATCCCGAGGTGAAAAAATAGGAGCGTTTGAAATTAACGGCTTCATGCCCAATGCGAAAGAGGTGAAACTGCTCGATATGAAAGGCGGTAGATTCATCAATCAACGTGATATTGATGAATACAGGAAAATATGTGTAATTGGAGATATTACAAGAGAAATGTTATTCGACCCGGGAGAAGACCCCATCGGTGAATACATCAAAGTACAAGGAATGTTTTTTAAAGTGGTGGGACATTTTAAGTCAACCATGCAAGGGGATAGAGCAGAGAATGAGGATCGCAGTATTTACATTCCCTTCAGCACCTTTCAACGGTCATTCAATGAGGGGGATAAAGTGGGATGGCTGGTGCTCACAGCCAAGGATGGGGAAGACGCCGAAGCTGTAGAAGAAAAAGCCAAAGCAGTATTGAAAAAAAGACATAATGTTCATCCCCGAGATGCCCGAGCCATTGGCGGGTTTAATTTAGGTAAGCAAATGCAGCGTTTTACGGGGCTTTTCACCGGAGTTAAAATACTTAGTTGGTTCGTTGGCGGCCTCACACTTTTAGCGGGGGTAATCGGTATTTCGAATATCATGCTCGTCATTGTTAAAGAAAGAACAAATGAAATAGGAATCAGAAGGGCACTTGGTGCTACACCTTGGATCGTGATTCAGCAAATTATACTCGAGTCGGTAACCTTAACCGCGCTTGCCGGCATCTCCGGGTTTATGGCAGGTGTATTTTTGTTGGAGCAAGTGGGCGGACTCATAGACCATGAGTTTTTTAAGAACCCCGAAGTAGACTTGAGTATAGCACTCACATCACTTTTTATTTTGGTAATAGCGGGCATTTTTGCCGGGATTATTCCCGCGGCTCGTGCCGTAAAAATTAAACCTATTGATGCATTGCGATCTGAATAAACATATAAACCATTAACACAACATGAAAAAAGCTTTTAAATTCATCTTACTGGCCGGTCTTTTAGGAGGCTTTGTTTACACACTTTTTTACTTGTACAAAAAGAATCAATCCCCTGATGCCGTTTATGATATTGAGTATGCTCAAATTAAAGACATCAAACAAAAAACTGTTGCGGCAGGGTCGGTAAAACCGCGAAATGAAATTTTAATGAAGCCCGTGGTTACCGGAATTATTGATGAAATTTTTGTTGAGGCCGGAGATTACGTAAAGGAAAGGCAACCCATTGCGCGTATCAAGTTAGTCCCTGATATGGTAAACTTAAATAACGCCCAAAATAGGGTGAGGCAAGCAAAAGTACAATTGCGAAATGCTGAAATTGACTATAAGCGAAATAAGTCGCTGTATGAAGATAAAGTCATAGCAGCCGCAGAATTCCAACCCTTTGAAGTGGCCTACGACAATGCTAAAATTGAACTGGAAGCGGCTGAAGATAACCTCTCGCTTATTAAAGATGGTGTGAGTCGTGATATTGGAGATGCCACCAATACAATAATTCGGTCCACCATTGAAGGCATGGTGCTGGATATTCCCGTAGAAAAAGGCGATCAAGTTATTGAGGTAGGCACCTTTAATGAGGGAACCACTATTGCTGAGGTGGCAGATATGGGTGAGATGATCTTTGAAGGGTATCTTGACGAAGCCGAGGTGGGTAGGGTGAAAGTAGGGATGCCTTTGGAGCTCAGTATAGGAGCGCTGCAGGGAGAGATATTTAATGCGACATTGGAATATATAGCGCCAAAAGGTGAAGATCGCGAAGGTGCTATCCAGTTTTTGATCAGAGCCGCCGTAAAAAAGGACGACGATGCATTTATTCGTGCAGGCTACAGCGCAAACGCATCTATTGTTTTAGCAAGCCGTGAGCAAGTGCCTTCCGTTAATGAGAATGTGGTAGAATACGAGTCCGGTAAATCTTACGTTTATGTTCAACAGGATTCTCAACGCTTTGAACGAACTGAGGTGGAACTGGGATTGAGTGACGGTATTTACACCGAGGTGGTTTCAGGTATCATTACAGAGGATGCACTGCGGGGCAAAAAAAGAGTTGAAGGTGAAAAGTCTCAAGCCTCACGACGCGGAAGAAGGTGACGCCGACAAAACACGTATTTTGCCAAATTTTTCTTTT
>PXEK01000028.1 GCA_003564735.1 Cryomorphaceae bacterium | reverse complement strand
CAAACGGCTTTACGCGGTCGAATCACAGACGAGAAATATCCCAACAGAATAGAAAAAATGCCTGTGGACAATACCAAAATAAAGACAATCCTCAAGGGTATAGTCCATGCCGCCGGCACATCATAGCCGTAATTGAACACCGCCAAAAAAGCCCCAAACAAGGCTACCCAAGCAGGAATGCGTCGCGTTTTTTCAGCCCAAGCACTTATTCTTTGTAATATGGATTTTACCATTGGTTTTGTAACGGCTTTTCTCGCGGCAAACTTAGGTGAATTTCAAAACGCAATGATGAAATAAATGAGTTTTTGTTTGGGATGTACGGTACGAAAAAACAACACCCTCCCCTTCTCTCCTAACACTGCTGTTTTATTTTGAGAGCCGTTGTGGCCACTAATTTATCCTGCATAAAACGTAAATTTGCGGCTTTTTTAAAAGAACGATTAACAGATGCTATATACATGACGAACACCGATTCACTTTTAATGAGTTTTGCCTTGGGCATCATCATGTTTGGTATCGGACTCAACTTGCGATTCAGCAACTTCAAAAATGTAATTGCAGCGCCAAAAGCCGTAATTACCGGGTTGGTGGGGCAAATCGTTATTTTACCTCTTATCGCCATTTTAATCGCCTGGATCTACCCGCTCAATTCATCAGCTCAATTGGGTATTTTGCTCATTGCGGCATGTCCCGGCGGTACGTCATCAAACTTAGTCACCTACATGACTAAGGGCCGGGTCGAGCTCTCTGTGACCCTTACGTCAATCAACAGTTTTATTATTCTGTTCAGCATACCGCTCATTGTACATTTTGGCAGTTCATTTCTCATGAGCGAATCCAAAACCGTTGAACCCGAAGCCGCATACATCATTCGCGAAATAGGGTTAACCGTCATTATTCCGGTGCTGTGCGGAATGACTCTAAACTCTTGGAAACCCCGAACAATCAGCAAAATCAAAAAGCCGCTGCGGTACATACTACCGGGAATTTTATTTGCCGTTTTTGCCTACATCCTCATCATTGAAAACCAACAAACCGAAGATATTACACAACACCTTCAAATGATTCCCGCGTTAGTCATACTCAACCTTTCCACGATATTGACGGGTTATTTTTTTAGTAAAACCGTAGGAATAAAACACGACGGCCGAACGACCATTGGCATTGAAATGGGACTTCAAAACAGCGCCTTAGCTATTTTTTTAGCACGCAATATTTTAGAGATGAATGAAGTGGCCGTGCCGGCAGTGATTTACGGCGGATTTTCCTTTTTCACCACGCTTGCACTTATTTGGGTCATAAATCAAGTCAAATCGAAATGAACTATGTCGATTCTTATTTTGGTCAGAACCCCAAACGTGAGCCAAATAAAAACCCCCGGTTTTTTAAACCGAGGGTTTTGTAAAATCACTTGTAATTCGTAATTAACGCAATATCAACTTGCGTGCAATACGTTCTTCGTTGTTCTGTAAAATAAGGATATAAGTACCCGGAGAATAACCGGCAATATTCACCTCCGTGCGATTTTGTGATTTCCCGATTCTTTCAGAGTGAATTGCCTTGCCCGTCATATCCACAATAAGCAATTCAAAGTCTTTTGAAAACGTACCTTCCAAAGTAAACTGTCCGTTCAATGCCGGGTTGGGATAAATAGAAAGCATCTCTACATTTGAATTGTGCTCGACAGAAGCGGGGAAATCCACGTAGAAAGCTTCGGGCAACTGCAAATCTGCAAAAAAATTAGAGCCTACAATTACATCATAATGACCGATTCTTGCGCCTGAAGAAAACATTTCTTGTAACGTGATATCCGCTTCTAATTCGGTATCACTCATTGTTCTCGTATCATTGGCAATGATGATGGAAGTGCCTTGTTGTAAAATAACAGTACTCGAACCTTGAGTAAAGTTTGTTCCCGAACCCGAAACGGTAAGGGTAAGCGTGGTATTTACGTGACCCCTATCAGGAGTAACGCCTGTTAATTGTTGTGCCGCCAAAGGAAGTGTAACTAAAGCAGCTAAAAGTGTGTAAATGTGTTTCATGACTATGAGTTTATTATTTTGCTTCAAAAGTAATGTTCTTTTTTTAAAACAAATAAGACATTCTCCATAATACTTTGGTCAATAGATTTTTCTGCATCTTCGGCTTTACGTAAAACTGCGGTAATCCACTCCTCATTGTGGTACAAATTAGTCAGCTCATTTTTTACTTCATCACTTTCTGTTTCGCGAATCAATTGCTGAATTACCGGTTTTACAATGGCTTCAATATATTGACTATAGCGAACGGGATCTTGTTCGGGGTTTATTTTGCGCAAGTAAAAAACGGCGCTGTCTGTTTTTCCTTCATTAAAATACAGCGCAGAGATATTGTATAGGGTCTCACCAAAATTTGGTGCAATTTTAAGTGATTGCTTGTAAAACACCGCGGCACTATCAAAATCAACTTTCAGCCCCATACACGTGCCCATATCATTGAGTATATAAACATGGTACGGGTTTAAATTCAAAGCCTTTTCAAAGTCCGAACAAGCTCGCTCTCTCATACCCGATTCAAAATATGCCGTTGCCGAGTACCACCTCAAAGGTGTGCTGAATGCATCCACTTTGAAAAATCGATTTTCAGCTTTGTTTATATGCTCAATTACCTTTTCCCCGTACCCTCGAGCTCTAAATTGCATAGCCCTATTAAACGAAACTTCACTCTTGAACCTCATTATACTCAAAACCAAAACGATTATGGCAAGAATTACTGCGGCCGCAAGCCCAAACTTTGAATAATCTTGTTTAGTCCCCTCCCCTATTCTCCTCTTTTCGTTTATTATGGTCAGAACCCACAACAGTGCAATAAAAGAAACGAACGCAGGTCTTTCAGCCGGAAAACTGAACTGCTCGATAAAGAAGTATGCCGAAAGTGAAAAAAACACAGCGAAATAAAACCAACTCTCCTCCGCAAATTTGCAACGGTTTTTCAAACGTAAAGCCAACTCTCGAAAGATGTACAACACTGCGCCCAAACGGAATAAAACGGCAGCTCCGTTTTCAAAAAGCAACCACAGCCAATCGTTGTGCGGTCGTTGATAAAAAATTACATTATTTCGGCTTTTGAGGCCCTCATTCCCGGTTTGTAAAAACTCGATACTCCATGAAGCCGTACCTTTGCCCGTGATTGGGCTTTCACTCCACAAAGTTAAAGTCTTACCCCACAAAACCAGCCTGTCCTTTACCGAACCGTGTTGCAGGTTAAAAAGTGCAACAAGTTGTTTTGCTATCGCGCTTTCCGAAAAAAACAACAGAACGATTCCCACTATAGACAAAACCCCGGAAGCCGACATAAGCAGAGAAAGTACGGCCTTTCGTGAGCGCCGGGCTCGATTACACCACATCCACGCTACAAAAGTAAGCGTTGTAGCTGCCGGTGCGGCCACCCAAACCGAACGCGTCAAACAAAATAAGGCCAACGCAATAATTCCCGAAGCATTAATTATACCCACATAACGTAGGGTTCTTTTAAAGTAATAACCCGCAAATACATTGAATGGAAGTAACAACAGTAGATATTCATTCAGCAAGTTTTTGTGCCCCATTGTTCCTCTTACACGGTACACTTGCTCATGTGAGTAGCCGTGGTGTACTATCACTGAAACCAAATCATAAAACCCGAATAAAAGCATGAGTAAAGTGATCCAAGCTACTGAAATCGAAAATACACGAATCACCCGTGATACTGAAAACTCAATTGAGGGCAGCAATACAAGAAACAGGAAAAATATGCAGGTGAGTGAACAAGTCATGAAAGCGTCGGCGGGGTTGATCGTGTAAAGTATGCCAACGCATTGCGCAATCAGCAGTAAACCCATCATAACAGCAGGAAAGGATAGGGTTAAACCGGTTTTTTTGGTACGTATAAGCAAAAATATACCAACGAACGCGAGGTATAGTCCGCAAAGGGCAAGTCTTACACTAAATTGAGCATCTTGGGTTAATGAGGTTTGAACGAGCGCAAAAAACAAAGGTATAACCAAAAGTAGGTACGCCCCTTGATCCTTTAGGTTCTGAATGAAAAAGTTTTGTGTTTTTCTAACCATGTTTTACTCAGTGTTGTTCCTCAAAGTCTCGTATATCCAATTGCCTCATTCCGTACATCAAGCCTATGAGTCCGCCCATAGTGCTCAACAAGTAAATAGGCCAATCATCATGACGCAACAAAAAACCGCCCACGGCAAATAATACCGAATAGGTGAATAGGATTGAACTTACCCAGCACCACATTCTCCAACGGAATGATGTATTGTTCATTTCTCGTTGTCGGGTAGATTGAAAATTTGACCAAAACCCTTCGGGACGAACTCGCTCGCAAAAACTACTCAGCTTTTCCAAGGGCTCCGGCTTGGTAATGTAGGTCACCGCAAGCCACGCTACGGTGGTAAACAGTACATTGAGCATGAAGAACCCTCGGTTCTGAACAAAAGTCTCACTCACCATATCTTGAAAATAATAACTAGCCGCCAAGCCGATGAACGGCGCCAACATGGCGGCAATTTCACTCCACGCGTTGATTCGCCACCAGTACCAGCGTAAGATAAGTACGGTTCCCAAGCCGGCTCCCGCCTCAATAATAAACTACCATACTCCTGATATTGAATTGATCACGGAGGTCACCGCCACGGCAACCAACATAATAAGAACGGTTGCAAACCTACCCGCAAAAACTTGGGCCTTTTGAGAAGTCACGGTTCCTCTTGAGTTTTTGTACGGAAGGTACAGGTCGTTGACCAAAAAGCCCGCGCCCATGTTGAGCTGTGTGGAAATGGTGCTCAAGTAAGCCGCCAAAAATGCGGTGAGTAGGAGTCCGCGCAAACCGTTGGGCAAAAAGTCCTTCATGGCAAAAACATAACCCAACTGGGGACGAAAGGTATAGGCTACGGCATTTGCTGCTTCGTGCCGAACCTCGGCGGGAAAGGCGCTCAATACCTCAGCCTCGGTTTTCCCCTGTTGTACGAGTTGTTCAATTTGTTGCGCTGTTTCCGGACTCAAACTGTATTGCGGGTTGTACAGCATAACAGCGGCCAAACCTACCAAAATCCAAGGCCAAGGGCGAACGCAATAGTGCAGCACTTGAAACAACAGGGTGGCTTTTTGTGCATCTTTCTCATTTCGGGTACTCATCATGCGTTGGGCGATGTATCCCCCCCCGCCCGGCTCTGCTCCCGGATACCAGCCCGCCCACCATTGAACCACCACAAAACTCAAGAAGGCGCCAACGGTCAAACTCATACTTTGCACATCGAGGCCACTGCGACCTACTCTTGGGAATAAATCGAAATAATCGGCCGGCAAGGTGGCTCTCAAGT
>PXEK01000390.1 GCA_003564735.1 Cryomorphaceae bacterium | reverse complement strand
GACTGTGTGTTAAATACCGGCTCGCCTCATTAAATCCGCTTTGCAGGCGGTGAACTCACCGATGACTTTTTGATGAACACCGCCCGGGAAATCAGATACGGAGATGAATTTTTAAAAGACGGAATCAACGTGAATACCGTGTCTGTTCACGAGCACTTTATTGAAATGCGTACGTTTGAGCGTGGAGTAGAAGCCGAAACTTTTTCTTGCGGTACAGGCGTTACGGCGGCGGCCTTGGCTACAGCCCTGCGAAAAGGAGAAACCGGAATTTTGGAATACGCAGTGAAAACACGAGGCGGAAACTTACGCGTGAAATTCAACTTCAACGGAACGCGGGCTACCGACATTCTTTTGTGCGGACCCGCCGTACAGGTTTTTAAAGGAACATTGCCGAATGCTTAAAGGAGAAAAAGTCTTACTTAGATCGGTAGAGCCCGAAGATGCCGATTTAATTTTTGAATGGGAAAACAACCGTGATATTTGGCACGTGAGTAATACCGTAAAACCTTTTTCGCGGGCTATGATTAAAGCCTATGCAGAATCAGATCAAGATGTTTACGCACAAAGGCAGTTGCGGTTAATTATTCAGCATAAGGAAACAAATAAAGAAATGGGTTGTGTTGACTTGTATGATTTTGACCCTACCCACGACAGAGCGGGCGTGGGTATTTTAATCGCCGATAAAAAATACCGAAACAAAGGCTTTGCCTCTGAAGCCGTGAGCTTGATTATTGATTACGCCTTTTTCACGTTAAACCTTCATCAGCTGCATTGCGCTATTCTCACCGATAATACCGACAGCTTAAAACTATTTCAAAAGCACGGGTTTCAAGTAATAGGAGAAAAAGAAGACTGGATTAAAGAAGGCACACAATTTAAAAATGAATTTACTTTGCAACTCATCAACAGGACATAACTCGAGATGTATTATGCAAAATCAAATCGGGTGGTGTCTCGGGAAATGATTCCGCAGCGTTTATGGGAGCAAAAAAGAAAAAATCAAATCGAGTCTTGCGTATTGTCCTTTTTGTGGCGGCTGCCGCTTTAATAGCCGCATCCTACGCCGGATATCGTTATTACGGCTTTATTATTAAATCCAATACCCAAGCCGTGACCGGCAGTTTTACCGATATCTTTATTCCGCGCAACGCCGATTTTGATAAGGTGATGAGAGAGCTCAATGAAAAGGAAGTGTTGGTGAATGAAGAATCTTTCCGTTGGGTGGCTGAGCAAAAGGAATACCCCGATTTTATCAAACCCGGCAAATATCGAATTGAGAGCGGGTGGAGTAATAATAAGCTGGTGAATCACCTCAAAGGCGGAAATCAAATTCCGGTAAGGGTGACTTTAGACAACGTTAAAACCTTGGATGCCTTGGCGGGAAAAGCTGCCAAACAAATTGAACCCGATTCTGCACAACTCATGGAGCATTTGTCATCACCCGAGGTGATTTCGCATTACGGATTTCAGTTAACTACCTTTATCAGCATGTTTATTCCCAACACCTATGAGATGTATTGGAGCATAACTGCTGAGGAGTTCACCTCGCGTATGGCCAAGGAGTTTAAGTCGTTTTGGAGCGATGAACGAAAGGCGAAAGCTCGTGCTTTGGGGTTGAGTCAGAGTGAGGTGGCTACTCTGGCGAGTATTGTACAGGAGGAGACCCGTAAAAGTGATGAAATGCCCAAGGTGGCGCGGCTGTATTTGAATCGGTTAAAGCGGGGAATGAAGTTACAGGCCGATCCTACCGTAAAGTTTGCCGTGGGCGACCCTTCACTGCGGCGTATTTATTTTAAGCACTTAGAAAAGCAATCGCCGTACAATACCTACATCCACAAGGGGCTGCCGCCCGGTCCCATTGCGTTGCCGCAAAAGCAAGCCCTCGATGCCGTGTTGAATGCCCCACAACACGATTATATTTTTATGTGCGCTAAGCCCGATTATTCGGGATATCACAACTTCTCTAAAACGTTGGCACAACACAATAGGTACCGCAGGGAATACATTAACTTTTTGCGTAGAGAGGGTGTGAGGTAGCGGCGGTGGGTCGGTTCTGACCAAAAAATTAATCTAAGGCTTTTACCACCTCGTTGAGGTCAATTTTCTCCATGCCGGTGAATTTTTTCTTATACCACTTTCGATCGCCGAGCTTGGAGTAGGGTCGGTTTTTAACATTTTTGGGCTCGATAATTTTTGAACCCTCACCCGGCATATAGGGGTACATTCCAAACTCGGGCACGGTAGCGCCCCAAAGTGAAATTACCTTTTTTTTCAGTGCCGCCGCAATGTGCATCAAACCCGTATCGTGCGTGATGACCGCGCGCGCATTTTGAATGAGCTGTGCCGAACCGTGTAAGGTGAATTTTCCGCAAGCATTGTAAACGTGATGTTTATGGTGAGAGGCAATTTCATCACCGCGCTCGGCATCTTCCGGACCACCCGCCAAAACCACCGGCGTTTGAATCATGCCGCACAACTCAATGATTTTATGTGTGGGAAGTATTTTGCCTTCATGTTGCCCCCCGATGGCATAAACCGTGTAGTTTTTTTGAAAATCTTCGGGAAGTTGCGAAACGGCGTTTTGGTCAGTGTTCGGAATAAAATAATCCAGCCCCTCATTGTCATTTTTGATGTTAAACGCCTTTGTGGTTTCCATATACCGATCTACAATGTGCATATCGGGCATTTTGTTGATGTTGAAGTTGACCAGTAGCCATTTTTCAAAATTGTATTTGTCAAACGAAAATGAAAGGGTTTTGAGTGCGCGTTTTATTTGGGCAGAGCGCAGGTTTTTGTGAAGATCAAAAATATAATCGTACCCCTCCTGTTGCAGCCGTGGAATAATTTCACTCGTGTTTTTTTGAATGGTTTTTACTTGATCCACATAAGGATTGTGCTCCACGATGCCTTTGAAGCCCTCTTTGGTGAGAAAGTGTACTTCATTGTGGCCGTTGTTGAGTTGCTTTTTTAGACATCTGATTACGGGGGTGGTGAGTACAATATCCCCTATGGAGCTAAAACGGATGATGAGTATTTTTACGGGTGCGTTCATCACGTTAGTCAACTTTTACTCCGTTTTTGTATTGTGCCTCTGCTACCACATTGCCGCGCTTATCGTATTGTACTGATTTACCGTGCAACCTGCCGTTTTTGTATTTCCGCTCGCTGCGCAATTGCATACCTTGATGCCACGATTTTGAAGTGCCGTGCAGTCGGTTGTTTTTGTATTCCTCCTCGCGTTGTTTTTGCCCGGTTTTGTAATTGAAAACCCACGTGCCCGTTTTTTTACCGTTTTCATAGCAACCCTCGCTGTGCAGAATACCGGTGGGATTATACTCTTTGCGGCAACCGTGTTTGAGCCCGGCTTTGTAGCTGCCTTTTTCGCGCAGTTTTCCGTTTTCATAAAAATACTCCCATTCCCCGGTTTTGAGTCCGTTATCCATTTCGCCGCTGTATCGCAGTTGACCGTTTTTGAACCAACTTTGCCATTTGCCGTGCATTTTGCCTTCAATGAAGTCCCCTTCACTTTCCTTTTGCCCGTTATTGTGATAAGCATACCACGTTCCCGTTTCCAAACCTTTATTATAGGTGCCCTCGGTCCACACCTTGCCGTTGGAGTAATACGTTTTCCAATCGCCGTGTTTTACACCTTTTAAATACTCCCCTTTTGATTGCAGCGTTCCGTTTTCGTAATACATCTCCCAAAGTCCGTGTTTTTCGTCGTCGAGGTACTCGCCCGTTTCATCTAAAGTACCGTCGGGATAATACGCTTTCCACAGCTCATTTTGTAGATCGTTTTTATAAACGCCGGTTTGTGCCAATTGACCATTTTGGTGGTACCATTTCCAATCGCCGTGTCTTTTGTTGTTTTTGTATGAGCCGGTTTTATCGATTTGGCCGTTCCTGAAAAAAGAAGTGTAAGCCCCTTCGCGTTGGTTGTTTTTGTACGTTATTGTTTTTTGAACCTCACCGCCGGGGTAGTAATACGTCCACTCGCCCGACTTTTTACCTTCGTTATAAAAACCGTCAATAGCCTTACCTCCCGATTCAAAAAAGTACTTGGCCTCGCCGTTTCGCAAACCTTCGCTTACTTTGGCCTCCTCTTTTATATTGCCGTTATCGTGAAAATATTTGAGAGTTCCGTTTCCGTTTTTTATCCACGTTTCACCGTTTGGAGAGTTGAGTGTGATGAGTTTTACTAAGCCTGAGTCGGCCTCCTCCGTTTTTCGCAAATCGCCGTTTTCAAAATAGAAATGCCAAGTGCCGTGGCGAAGGTTGTAAACGTATTCCCCCTGTTCTTTGATGTTTCCGTTGGGGTACCACGCCTTGTAAATGCTGTCTTTTCTATCATAGTCGAAAAACCCCAAATACTCCGGGCTGCCGTCCTCGTAAAAAGTAGCTGTTTTTCCGTGTCGGTAGCCTTCAACGAATTCAGCCTCCTCTTTTAATTGACCGTTTTTGTACCAAAACTGCCATGTGCCGTGTTCCACCCCGTTTTTGAATTTGCCTTTGCTGCGAATATCTTGTTCGTCTTCATCGTAGTAATCGACATATTCTTGTTGGGTTTGAGCGTTTAGTGTTTGGTTTTTGGTCAGAACCGACCCCAAGCTCAGCAGAGAAAAGAGGAGCAATGTACCTTTAATATAATAAGGAATAAGTTGAGTCATAAAAAATGTGTTTCATTTTTACGGGTGCAAAAATCATTCATTTGATTGAGAAAACGGAATAACGGGGGTGAGATTGCCGGTTTCATACAGGAGGCACTGTATATTCAATGGAAAGCGTGTGTGATTTTGTGGGGTTTCCTGAGTTTTTTAACGAAATCGCTCGTTGGTGAATTTCTAACCCGTTAAGCATAAATGTTGGTTTTAGGGTTGGTGTGTTCCTTAAAAAAACTTCAGAAAAATTGGTGTGGGTATTGATTAATTATTATGTTTGCAATCTTAAATTATAAGAATCGGGGGGTTCTTTTAATTTCATTTTCACAAGTAATTCATTTTGAGAATGATTTTGGAGTCCTTCGCCTTAAACAAAAGCACAATTTATGATGCGATTAAAATTTTTTGAGTTTCATTTCTTAAAAAAGTGCGAGGTATTCGGTGTAAAGGCCGGAGTAAAGGTGATATTACCTCCCTAATTTATTCTTTCTATCCTTTTCAATTCTCCAACAATTTCTAAGCATATCGGCAAAGAAGTTTTGGTGTCATTATAGATAACAGTTAAATCTAAAATTAAAATCTTATGAAAAACAATAACAAATTAATAGGGTATATGCAGGTAGTATCGCTCTTCGCTTTGCTGCTTGCTTTTTCTACGGGTAGTGTGGTGGCGCAGTGTATTAATACCGCGTCCTTTGGCGG
>PXEK01000231.1 GCA_003564735.1 Cryomorphaceae bacterium | reverse complement strand
CTATGGAGGGTGTGAAGTGGTAGATCAAGTGGAAAATTTAGCGCGTGAGCGACTCAAAACACTTTTCAATGCCGAGTGGGTAAACGTGCAGCCTCACTCCGGTGCACAAGCTAATGCCGCGGTAATGTTAGCTTGCCTGAACCCGGGCGATACTATATTGGGCTTTGACCTTTCCCATGGAGGGCATCTCACTCACGGATCAACCGTGAATTTCTCAGGTAAATTATATCGTCCCACTTTTTACGGGGTGGATAAAGAAACTGAAGTCATCGATTACGATAAAGTGGCTGAAACAGCTGCGAAAGAAAAGCCAAAAATGTTGATTTGCGGGGCTTCGGCCTATTCGCGAGATTGGGATTATGCCCGTTTAAGACAAATTGCCGATGAACACGGCGCTCTGCTGCTTGCCGATATTTCACATCCCTCGGGTCTCATCGCAAAGGGAATTTTGAACGACCCGCTTGAGCACTGTCATATCGTAACAAGTACTACGCACAAAACATTGAGAGGGCCGCGGGGCGGAATCATCATGATGGGGAAAGACTTTGAGAATCCGTTTGGTCACAAAACTCCCAAAGGAAAAATCAAGATGATGTCTCAATTATTAGATTCGGGGGTTTTCCCAGGAACACAAGGCGGCCCCCTGGAACACGTTATTGCAGCAAAAGCCGTTGCCTTTGGTGAAGCTTTAACAGATGACTTCATGCACTATTGCGTACAAACAGTGAAAAACGCTAAAACCATGGCAGAAACTTTTGTGGAAAAAGGATATCATGTGATTTCAAACGGAACAGATAACCACAGCATGTTAATTGACCTGAGATCGAAAAATATAACGGGGAAGGAAGCTGAGGCCGCTCTTGGTTTAGCCGATATTACCGTAAACAAAAATATGGTGCCTTTTGACGATAAATCGCCATTTGTGACTTCGGGAATTCGAGTGGGCACGCCGGCTTTGACCACGCGCGGACTCAAAGAAGATGATATGGTAAAAGTGGTGAATTATATGGATAAGGTGATCTCTAATCCCGTTAATGAAAAGCTCATTTCCCAAATTAAAGCTGAGATTAACAACGAAATGAAAGACAAACCTTTATTTGCAAAAACAACTATAAACTAAAACTTTATGACAGAAATAACAGCGAACGACCCCAATAGAAAAACTTGGGTTGAAGTTGATGAAGAAAGTGATTTCCCTATTCAAAACTTACCTTTCGGTATTTTTTCCACAAAGGGCGAAGAAAAGCGCGTGGGAGTAGCCTTAGGTGATAAGGTCATTGATGTATATCGTTTGGCGAAAGAAGGATACTTAGACGAAGGTCTTGGGCCGGATATTTATAAGAATGAATATCTCAATGACTTTATGTCGGCCGGCAAGGAAATGACGCGCAAAGTGAGAAATAGAATCGGCGAGTTGTTTGATGAAAACAACAATGAACTTAGAGATATGGCTGCCGATGTACAAAAGATTTTACTTGATAAAGAAAGTGTGACAATGCACCTACCTGTTAAGGTAGGTGATTATACCGACTTCTACTCGAGTAAAGAGCATGCCACAAACGTGGGAACGATGTTTCGCGATCCCGACAATGCCCTACTCCCTAATTGGCTGCACATTCCCGTTGGGTATCATGGTCGAGCATCGTCCATAGTGGTTTCAGGAACGCCCATACACCGACCCAAAGGTCAGCAAAAGCCCAACGAAGATGAACCACCGGTTTTCGGGCCTTGCAAACTGTTGGATTTCGAATTGGAAATGGCATTTGTTACTCATGACGGAAATGCTTTGGGTGAGAATATTCCTATCGAACGAGCCGATGAGCACATTTTTGGTATGTGCTTATTCAATGATTGGTCTGCCCGCGATATTCAAAAATGGGAGTATGTACCTTTAGGTCCGTTTTTAGCCAAAAGTTTTGCATCGTCGATTAGCCCATGGATAGTAACTCTCGATGCATTAGAGCCTTCACGTTGTGAAGGGCCCGAGCAGAATCCTGCTCCCCTGCCCTATTTAAAGCAATCGGGAAAAAATAATTTTGATATTGAGCTGGAAGTAGGTATAACGCCTCCCGACTCTGAAGAAACTATTGTATGTAACTCCAATTTCAAATACATGTATTGGAGCATGGCTCAGCAATTAGCACACCACTCGGTGAACGGATGCAATATTCGTTGCGGAGACATGATGGCATCGGGAACAATAAGTGGTCCGGATAGGTCAGCTTTTGGGTCTATGCTGGAAATTAGTTGGAAGGGAACTCAACCGGTTGACATGAACGACGGCTCGCAACGCAAGTTTATTCAGGACGGAGATACCGTGACCATGAGAGGTCATGCACGAGCTAACGGCGTAAAAATTGGTTTTGGAGAAGTAAAAACAGAAGTCCTGCCCGCCAAATAGTTTTGAAAATTGGGATTATAAAAAAAGCGGTTGTTTTCATCAACCGCTTTTTTTTTATCACTAAGACGTTAATCTATATCTTCACAAAATCCTGAAACGGATTATCCTATTTTGATAAGATTTTAAGACCGCCTCTACCATGTGCGATAAACACATTTTGAGGAGAAGACTTTACGTAGTTTGCTGAACCCGAGAAAGAGAAGTTAGCTGCGATACTATTAAAGTCCTGCTTATCTAAAATGAACAATCCTTCGCTTCCCTTAGCGGCGTAAACGTGATTGTGGTCATAATCAACACCGTTTACCAAACCGCTACCGTTAGTCGTAAACGACTGAACGGCATTACCTGAAGGGTCGTTGGTGCTGTAAGAATGCAAACCGTAAGTTCCCGAAGAAACATAAGCTGTATTGTTAGGGAAATCAAGTCTCATAACCTTCTTACCATCAGCGGGTGCTGTTGGGTGCTGAAGTGGAATTACGGTTTTAGCACCGGGGTTAAAGTTGTTTGAATTGTGAATATGCAATTCAGAGTTAGGCCCGCCACGCAAAAAAGCATACATTGAACCTTCATTTACACCGTACTTTGAATTGTCGTAGTAATCTGAATTTGTTACTTCAAGATAGTTGTTGTTTCTCAAATCCAATTCAAAAACTCCACCGCCTGTATTACCGCTGGCAACATATAAACTATTGCCCGCACGGAAAACGGAATTTCCCGAAAAAGCGGGAATCGGAGCTTCATCCACTTGATTGGTTAGTGTTCCTCCTTGTAATCGAACTACTTCAATAACACCACCACTTGTAAAGTTGGCATCGTAGCCCGAAACGTCAAGACTTCTTCCACCTACGGCATACACTTCATTACCTTGTACAGCTATTTCATTCAAATCAACATCTTGAAAGTATAATCCTGAAATAAGAGATGGTTGCGAAGGCTGAGTGATATCAATAACCTCGATAGCGCCTGCAAAATCTCCCTCATTCTCATTCCAGTGATAACTCACATAAGCCTTATTACCTTGAACAGCAATACCGGTTGCAGACATGGTTCTACCGTGTAATACGGGAGCAGAAATATCAGCTACATATGTAAAGCCTGACGAGCTTGCCGTTTTCCCCGATCCGTCATCATAGGATTCTACGGGTTCATTTTTGTAAGTGATTCGACCCGAAAAGTCGTTATAAACTTCAACACGCTCTTTGGCGGGTTCTTGAATTTGATTGTCATCATCACTGCTACATGAAACGGCAACCAGACCCGCCAAAGCAGTAACACCCATTAATTTTAAGTTTCTCATTTTCATAATTGTTTTTATTTAGGGTTCTCTTTATTTGGTTACACTTATATGAAATTCAATGCCAAGACTGAAACACCTATTAATCAACATGTTAATTTGCAACATAAAACAAAAGCATTCCCAAAATGATGATTATTTATCATTTTGGGAACGTTGTATCGAGCAGTTCGATTTATTTGTGTATCACATTTGTGGTGTCGAAGCTTGTATTGATTAAGCCGTCATCATTATCTTTAATTACCAAGATAATGTCGTTAAAGTCTTTATCACCATGCGGTAACAAGAGGTCTTCAAACGTCAACACCAAATCATTACAACTATCCTCGATAAAAAGCAGGTGTTGTTGTGTGGTATTCGAGTTAAACTGAGGATGCGTATAGATTGTATAGCTTCCTTGCACCATTTGTCCGTTAGCCCAACCGTCTGCAATAAGGTAAAAACCGATTACCGTATTTGCCGGGAACGCGCCGTTACCTAATTGAACCATATCACCGGGGTTTAAGCCGCCGCCTTGATTGACCATCGTAACATTAGGGAATACAACTTGTTTTTGAAGTTCCGCAACTGTAGTTGGAGGATTGTTCGCGGGATAAGCGTAATATCCGAATGTATTGGTTTTACCCGCACCTTCCCAAACAAACTGTACATAAACCTCTGATGATTGAGTCAACATCACATTTTTAGTTACACCTGTTTGGAATAAATTAGGGTGATTTTGTGTTGCGTCTTCTCTTTCGGGGAAGATGCTTATAATGTTATTCAACAAAGTTGAACAAGGGGTAGTTGTAATAGGATTGTCAGGTGCTCCATTGTCTTTTTTCTTGGCCAAAATCCGAAGCCCCCCTCTACCGTGGGCGATGAATACGTTTTCTACAGAAGACCTAACAAAGTTGGCTGAACCCGTGAAGCTGAAGTTCGCCATAATTCTTGGCATTGAATCCTTATCTAAAATGTAAAGACCTTCGCTCCCTTTAGCGGCATATACATATTTATGGTCATAATCTACACCGTTTAATAAACCGCTTCCATTGGTATTGAATGACTCTTCCGGCGTTCCGGTTTGTGAACTGATGCTGTATGCGTGCAAACCGTAAGAACCTGACGAAACATAAGCTGTTTGACCTGCATAATCAACCGCAAGTACTTTTTTGCCGTCGTCCGGTGATGTTGGGGTAGCTAATGAAACTACACTTTTTCCTGCCGGATTAAAGTTGTTACCGCTGTGAATGTGTAAGTTTGGATTAGGGCCGGTTTGTAAAAATGTGTAATAACCACCTGCCTTTACGCCAAACTTGGAGTGATCGTAAAAGTCAGTTTCAGTTACTTCTAAATAATTCGAAGGTGATAAATCAACTTCAAAAACACCGCCTCCTGTATTACCACTGGCACAGTAAAGATAGTTACCGTCTCTAAATACTGAGTTACCCGAGAATGAAGGAAGCGGACCTTCTTGAACTGAAGTAGTAGGCAAACCGCCCGAAAGTTGAATAACTTCAACAACGCCACCGCTTGTAAAATTAGCGTCATATCCTGATGAGCTCAAACTTCTTCCGCCTACGGCGTAAAGTTCGTTACCTTGAACGTATAACTCATTTAAGTCGGTATCGGCAAAATACACACCTTGTAATAACGAGGGCTGTTCCGGATTGCTGATATCAATTACTTCTACCGCACCGGCG
>PXEK01000373.1 GCA_003564735.1 Cryomorphaceae bacterium | reverse complement strand
GAGAGAGCGGTCTAATTCTGTACACCCGCCGTTGAATTGAACCCCGTCAATTTTTGCTTTGAGTTGTTCAATCATGTACTTTTTTATACTGAGAACATGAGCCTTGTTTTTTTCATGATTGTTGTAGGCAATTTCAAGTGCTTTTGCCATAGCCACAATGCCGTAAATATTCTCTGTACCCGGCCTCTTTCCCGCTTCTTGACCACCGCCTTGAATGATTGGTTTAATATCGAGATTTTTTCGCTTAAATAAAAAGCCTATACCCTTGGGGCCGTGAAGTTTATGTGCGCCGCAGGTTAAAAAATCGATTTGTTGCTTTTGCATATCAAACGGGTAGTGCCCCATGGTTTGAACGGTGTCTGAATGAAAAAGCGCATTATTCTCGGCACATAATTCACTAACGTCGTCAATGGGTAATAAATTGCCTATTTCATTATTTCCGTGCATCAATGAAACTAATGTTTTGGTATCTTCTGCCTCAAGTAACTCCTTAAGGTGGTTAATATCCACAAATCCTTTTTCGTCAATTTTTGTTTTAATGACTTTTATGTGACTCTCGATGCCGCAGTTTTCGACGGTATGTAAAACGGCATGATGCTCAAGTTCTGAGGTGATAATACGCTTTACCCCCAAGTCTTTTACGCTTCTTATAATGGCGATGTTATCTGCCTCAGTGCCGCCGGATGTAAAAATAATTTCTCCGGGCAGGGCATTAATTAATTTAGCAATAGTACGCCGCGCTTGTTCTAACTTTCCTTTGGCACTTCGACCGTAAGAATGAGTGGAACTGGGGTTCCCGTAATCTGATGTCATCATGGAGGTTAGAGCTTCAATTACCTCAGGATCGGGTTGTGTGGTAGCGGCGTTATCCAAATAAACTCTTTTTGCCATTTGCCGAAGTGTTAGGTTATTTCTTGAATTTCTTGTTTTATTCTTTCGGCCAGTGCGTCGGCCTTTTCACGACTTGAGCTTTCGGCGTAAATCCGGATAATGGGTTCGGTGTTTGATTTTCTCAAGTGAAACCATTCATCTTCAAAATCTACTTTAACACCGTCAATAGTGTTAATTTGCTCATCGGCGTATTTATCTTCAATATTCTTTAATATCTTATCCACGTCGAGATCCGGTGAGAGCGCAATTTTATTCTTTGAAATGCTGTATTGCGGATATTCCTTCAATAACTCGCTAGGCGTTTTACTTCTCTTGGCCATTAAGCTTAAAAAGAGTGCCACGCCTAAGGGCGCGTCTCTGCCGCAATGTAGTTCGGGGTAAATTACGCCACCGTTTCCTTCACCGCCGATTACCGCATTCACTTCTTTCATTTTACTCACCACATTTACTTCACCTACGGCTGCCGCATGGTAGGTTCCGTTGTGTTTTTCGGTGATGTCTCTCAGTGCACGTGTGGAGGATAGGTTAGAAACGGTATTCCCCGGGGTGTGACTCAGTATATAATCGGCAACAGCGACCAAGGTGTATTCTTCCCCAAACATTTCACCGTTTTCACATACTATAGCCAATCTATCAACGTCCGGGTCAACAACAAAGCCCACGTCAGCCTTTTTTTCTTTTATAACCTTGGCAATTTCAGTAAGGTTTTCGGGCAACGGCTCCGGGTTGTGGGGGAAGTTTCCGTTGGGCGTGCAGTAAATTTCTATCACGTTTCTAACCCCTAACTCTTTTAATAATTGGGGAATTACGATTCCGCCCACCGAGTTTACGGCGTCAACGGCCACGGTAAGGTTAGCTTCGGCAATGGCTTCAGGGTCAACTAAGGGAAGTTCTTTTATGGCTTCGATATGCAGTGCCGTGTGGTTTTTTTCTTCTCTGTACGTTCCCAGTTTTTCTACATCGGCGTAATCAAAGTCTGTACTTTCGGCATAAGTGAGTACTTTTTTCCCCTCAACATCATTGATAAACTCACCTTTTTCGTTGAGTAGTTTAAGTGCATTCCAATTCCCGGGGTTGTGACTTGCCGTGAGTATGATTCCCGCATCGGCTTTTTCAGCGGTTACGGCCATTTCAACCGTGGGTGTTGTGGCAAGTCCCAAGTTAACCACGTTAATTCCTTGTGCTCTCAATGTTCCCGAAACCAAATCTTCAATGATAGGTCCTGATATTCGAGCGTCTCTGCCCACCACAATGGTAGGGTTGATTTTTCCGCTTCGTTCAATAATAAACCGACCAAAACCGGAGGTGAATTTAACAGTATCCTGAGGTGTTAATGCCGTTCCTTGTTTACCTCCTATAGTTCCTCGTATTCCCGAAATAGATTTGATTAATGTCATACAATTGATAAAATTTAGCCCTCAAAAGTATGAATGATTTTTGAAAGAATTATCCTTTAAGTTCCGTGGCTCGCTAAAGTGGAACAAAAATTCCTGAAATGAAAAACGAAGTCCTAAACAGCCGAAAAATACTTTATGTAGTCGGTTGAAGTAGAAATACCGTTCTAAGTCAGCTTTCGTAAAATAAACGACCTCGAAATACTACTAACGGCGGTATCCCTGCACTTATGTTTTGTTAGTGTAGACCTACTGTTTATTGCACGCAAACCCGAATGTGTCAAGTTTTTTAGACCACGGCATGTCGATATTCACCTGCACAGTGCGGTCAATCAATGTAAAGTAAGATTCAGCGCTCTCCGCTCAACAGCGTGACTCTCCACTTTAAATATTAGTTGAAATACTCCTTAACCCTACCGAAAAAGCTTTTCTCTTTACCGGTGGGATTGGGCTTGAAGTTTTCTGAGTTTCTGAGTTTCTCAAGTAACTCCCTTTCTTCATTGTTGAGGCTTTTTGGGGTCCAAGCATTAATGTGAACCATGAGATCACCCCTGCCGTACTCATTAATTGAAGGTAATCCTTTATCTTTCAATCGTAAAATTTTTCCGGCGTTTGTACCCGCGGCTATTTTAATCTTTGCTTTACCTTCAATGGTAGGTATTTCGGTTTCCGTACCCAGTGCCAAATCGGCAAAGTTCAAAAATAAATCGTAATGTAAGTTTCTGCCTTCACGTTCAAGGTCTTCATTTTTAACCTCTTCAACAACAACCAAAAGGTCACCCGGAATACCGCCTTTGGGCCCTTCGTTACCTTTTCCTCTAACTGTGAGTTGCATACCCTCCTCAACACCGGCCGGTATATCGATTTCGATGATTTCTTCTTTTCTTACCTGACCGTTTTGGTCAGAGCCCGGAGCGCGCTTTTCAATTACTTTACCGTCGCCGCCGCAGGTTGGGCATGTTGATGCCGTTTGCATTTGGCCCAAAAAGGTATTTGTCACGCGAGTCACACGCCCCGTTCCGTTACATGTTCGGCAGGTGGTGTAAGTGCTCCCCGGGGCGTTTACCAGTTTATTGACCTTTATTTTTTTAGTGGTGCCGTTGGCTATGTCTCTGAGATTAAGCTTTACTCTTATTCTCATATTGGAGCCCTTGGTAGTACGTCTGCCGCCACCTCGGCGACCGCCACCACCGCCAAAAGCGCCCCCGAATATATCGCCAAACTGACTGAAAATATCCTCCATATCCATACCACCGCCGCCAAAGCCGCCACCTGCCGCACCGCCCATACCGGCATGGCCGAATTGGTCATATCGGGCTTTTTTATCTTTGTTCCCAAGTACCTCGTAAGCTTCAGCGGCTTCTTTAAACTTCGCTTCCGCTTCCTTGTCATCCGGGTTTTTATCGGGGTGGTATTTCAAGGCCAACTTGCGATAAGCCTTTTTGATTTCTGATTCTGAGGCAGATTTTGAAATCCCTAAAACGTCGTAATAATCTCTTTTTGACATAGAACTATTATTCTCCCACTACTACTTTAGCGTGGCGTAAAATTTTATCATTCAGGTAATAGCCTTTCTCAACAACATCAACAACTTTACCTTTCAATTTTTTCTTTGGAGCGGGTATTTTCGCAATAGCTTCCTCTCGTTCTGCATCAAACGGTTCACCCGTATTCTCCATTTCTCGCAAACCTTTTTCCTTGAGCGTCCTCATCATCTTTTGATAGACTAAAGTAATTCCCTCTTTGATGGATTTCGCATCTTCATTTTCTTTGTCGGCATTTAAGGCTCGTTCCAAATCATCGATAACGGGAAGCAGAGATTTTAAGATATCGGCACCGGCACTGGCCGTTAATTCTAAACGTTCCTTAGCGGTACGGCGTCTAAAGTTCTCAAAATCACTGTAAAGCCTTACGTACTTGTCGTTGAGCTCATTGTATTTTGATTCAGCAGGACTCTCTTCAGACTTCTCTTCATCATTATTTTGTTCAGAACCCTCTTCAACTTGCGTATCTTCGTTGCTTGATACATTTTTTGGAGATTCTTTCTCTTGCTCTTCGAGATTTTCTTTTGTCTCTTTTTCGTCTTTCATGAATTTCTATTTTCGAACATTTACGGGTAAGGCAATCTCTTTGCCGTTACTGAGGTGTGGGGGAGGGAATAGACAAATTGTCACAATTGCCGATTTATCGGTCTGATTTTGCTGTAAGGTTGTCGCAATTCCGTCATGGATACAGGACAAATAAACCTGATTTCTTTATACTTTAATATCGAATCAAAAAAACGTAGTGGCAGGAAATCAAAACTTCTCCACGTACTCGTCAATAGTTTTATCAAGAACAAGTCCCTTCAAATTTTTAGCTACTATAACACCGTTCGCGTCTAAAAGTAAATTGTAAGGAATACTGTTGATATTGTACGTTTTAGCTGCTTCTGAGTTCCAGAATTTCAAGTCACTCACATGCCCATCCCAATTGAGTTCATCTTCTTCAATAGCTCTAATCCAAGCGCTGCGGTTGCGATCCAATGATACGCTGTAAATTTCAAACCCCGAAGCATCTTTAAGTTTGGCTTTATTGTATTTTTCGTAAGCGCGAACCAAATTGGGGTTTTCTCGTCGACAAGGACCGCACCAAGCTGCCCAAAAATCTAAAAGTACCATTTTACCGCGCAGTGAGCTTAACGTCTTTGTTTTGCCTTTTGGGTCAGGTAAAGAAATTTCGGGAGCGATATCACCAACGCTCAGGCCTATCTTCAAATTTTCTTTATCGTCAATTTCGGGTGGAGTCACGTCAATTACCTTGCGGTTATTTTTGGCTTCATTCTCACCTTCGGGAGCTGTTCGTTTTTTATGAAATAAAGAACAACCTGTCACTACAACCGGCAGAGCTATCATTACCGTGATAATTCTAATGTTGAGCATGTTGAAATTATTTTGTGCGTTTGATTTGTGCTCCAAGGGCTTGAAGGCGTTTATCGATATATTGATAACCGCGGTCAATTTGCTCAATGTTGTGAATTTTGCTCGTGCCTTCAGCAGATAAAGCGGCAATGAGAAGTGCAACACCGGCCCGTATATCGGGTGAGGTCATAGAAAT
>PXEK01000087.1 GCA_003564735.1 Cryomorphaceae bacterium | reverse complement strand
TTTATAACCGTCGGGTTGACAGACCTCAAGAAAGGAACTTGCGCAGTTTTGCTACTTATGCCGACCCTGAAATTCTGGCCATCGGTAATCCCGGTTTAATACCACAATTTACCCAAACGATAGAGGCCGGCTACAAATATGCCGGCGATAACGGCTATTTTTATGCTGCTGGATACTATCGCATGATCGACGATATTTTAACGCAAATAATTGTTCCTTTCCCTGAGAGTCAAAATTTGGCCAACGTCAACCAAAATGCGGGGTCGGGAACTAACGCGGGGGTAGAATTGGTATTTACCCATGAATTCAGCAAAGTATTTAGAATGGATTGGAACGCCCTGGTTTTTCAGAATGTAATTGATGCTTACAGTGTTGAAAACCCGTTTAACACCGAGCAAACCGTTGATTTTGATCGTCGGGAAAATTTAACCGGAAACACGAAGGTCAACCTTTATTTTAATGTGTGGAAAAACCTTGATATTCAAATCACGGGAACCTATATCGCGAGAGATGTGGTGCCGCAGGGTGAAATAGCCGCGCGTTACTTCGCCGACCTCGGATTAAAGCTTCCTATTCAAGAGGGTAAGGGGGAGTTGTTTTTTAATGCCTCAGACATACTGAATACATTGGTGATAGAGTACAATTTGGAGGGCGACGGGTTTGACTTTGTCTCAACAGATTACTTTGAAACACAAATATTCAGGTTGGGCTATTCTTATCGGTTTTAATTTTTTGGTCAGAACCCTAAACACCGATGAAAAAAGGCGGCACGTACCACGTATTGCCTACGTATGAATTTGACCGCAATGCCATACCATAACACTTTAGTGCTTTTTTCGTTTGTAAAGCTTATATTTGAAGCACCAAACAAAACTCATGCCATGAAAAACACCGTACTTATCTCTATACTGTTATTTTCATTCATCGGCTGCAGCAGTGATGACGGCGATGCCGTTTCAAGAGTGGAAAATGTCATTCCAACCGATTTTACCGCGGATATGCTGTATGATTATCCCGACGCAGAGGGCTTATTAACCGCCTCACAAACTATTTTGGTACAAACAGTTTTAGGCATAAGGGAAAGAAGTCAAAGCTCAGGTTTGGCTTTGGCCACTTTTCACGAATCTCCCGGTGCGTTAAGTTACGTTCGTGCAGGTACGGTAATGTTAAACGATCGGGAGCTGTCTCTTCAAGATAAACGTGTTTATGCCTTTGAACCTTCTTTCTCCAACATGAGCGGCATTGATTTTGAGTCCGGCCGGGCAGAATGGAGTGTTTCCGGATCTGAAGATGTAGAGTCTTTCAGTTACACCTTTGAAGGTTTTCCCGCCGAACTCGAATTTGAGAGTAATGTTAATGATATAGACTTATCATCAAATTACACACTTGAGGTTAGTGGCGTTTCAGATGCTGATTCTTTACTTTTTATTATTGCCGCAGATGGTGATTTTGTTATAAAACGCACAGATGCCGCACAGTCCTCCGTAACCTTCACAGCCGCCGATTTTGCTCCCATTCGCAATTCAGATAAAGGGCTTGTGCAAGTTACGGCCTTTAATCTCAAGCCGGAACAAATTAACTCCCGAAAAATGTATTTTGTAAATGCCGTAAATGTCAATTCGCTTATTAATTTTAAGTGACATTAATTCCAAATGCTCGGCAAAGAGAGGCTTTACACTTCTTTCCTTGCTGCAGGTCGCGATTAAATGTGAACACTTTTTCGCACCTTGCGTTTAAACATCAATTCATCATAAGAACAGCCCGTGATTCATCATGTAAAATACGAACATAAGTATAGCTCAAAATGGGTGGTTTTTGTGCATGGCGCGGGAGGTAGCTCCACCATTTGGTTTAAGCAGTTGAGAGATTATAAAAAGCATTTTAATGTGCTTCTCCTCGATTTGAGGGGGCACGGGAACTCCAAGCCTAAAATCAAGGATTCACTCAATACCAAATATACTTTTGACTTTATAACTCAGGATTTAGTTGAGGTTTTGGATTACAATAAAATCGAAAAAGCTCATTTTGTTGGGATTTCGTTAGGGTGTATTTTGATAAGGAATTTATCAGAAAAGCATCCCGAGCGTGTTGAGAGTATGATTCTGGGCGGTTCAATTATGAAAATGAATGTGCGTTCGCAAATACTGATGACAACGGGAAATATTTTTAAGTCTGTAATCCCATACATGTTACTCTATAAGTTGTTTGCCTTCATTATTATGCCCAGAAAAAACCATCGTAAATCACGTAGTTTATTTGTCAAAGAGGCTCAAAAGCTTTACCAAAATGAGTTTATCAAGTGGTTTAAGTTATCTGCTGAAGTTAACCCTTTACTCAAGTTTTTTAGGGAATGCGATAACGGAATACCGGCCTTGTACGTAATGGGTGAGCAGGATTATCTGTTTTTACCTGCCGTGCGTGATACGGTCAAAAAACATTCTAACGCCGTACTGCATACAATTAAAAATTGCGGGCACGTGGTAAACGTGGAGCAACCCGCAGAATTTAATTCTGTTACCATTCGTTTTATTCAGTCTATGGCGAGGGCATAGAGACATTGAAGTTTCTTCTTTTTCATCTTGACTTTGGTTCTGACCAAAAATATACTGAGTTGAACCTTTCCAATTATTTATCTTTGCGGAATGTTGCGAAGAACAGGAGTTAAATATCTTACTATACTATTTTTTATTTTCATCGGTCTAACCCCGTTGAATGCTCAGGATGCTTTCCTGAATATTTTTGAAAAAGCTACGGTTCATGTGGATACTATGCGATATGAATACGGGAATCGCACATTTCAAGGTGATAATTATGTGTTTTTCCGCTTTGACAACAATAATGAAGATGTTGAGATTCGGCTTTTTCCTAAGTCAGGCGAGCCTTTGGGTCATTTGGAGTTGAGGTATAGTGAAGATTTTGACGTAGTGGATGACCCGGCTTGGATTGATAAATCACATTATCGAGCTAAGGTTAGGTTCAAAGATTTATACGCTGCCCGAAACATTAGTTTAATCTGGCATGTGAAAGAAGATGAGACAGATCCGGGTATAAACGTTGAAATGCGGTTTTTTCCGTATGCTAAACCCGTACTGGGCGATTATAACGATAATATTGAGCTTTTTAGAGGTGAAGAAAGGGCTGTGAATATTGAAACGCAACACAGCAGAAACTTTAAGTTAATTGAAGAGTGGGAAGCAACAGACTTGTTCGAGTACAAACTGTTGCGCTCCGGTGGTAAACTACAACTTGTTTTTAGGGCTTTAGAAAAGGGGGAAACTTCCATGGAATTGCCTTTAAAAACTATTATGCCTTTCGTAGACGGCGAAAACAGACTTTCTAATGAAGGGCCGGTGGTTAAAATTGATGTTACGGTAAAACCCGACCGCTTGTTCTTTCTCAACCCCGATAGAGAAACTCTATTTATGGAGCGCAGAGCAAAGGGAAAAGAAGAGGTGCAATTTGAACATCACTCAGGATTGAAAATAGGTGCAACCTATCGTGTTGAAGATAGGCAGGAACAGTCAGGACGATTAATGGCAGAAATAACACCGAAGACTATTTTAGACAATGAAAAAATATTGTGTGACGTGACCACTTATGCTTTTCACCGTAAAACTGATGGTTATTTGTACTTAAAACGGAATGGGAATACGGAGTTTATGACGAATTTCAATATCGTGAATAAACCGCAAATTGATGAAATTGAATTGTTGCGAAGGGGCGCCGCCCGCACAAAAAATTTAAACGCACGCCCGGGTGAAGAAATTGAATTGCGAATTACGGGTACAGGGTTGAGCTTGTCGAGCTTTTCTTTTCACCCGTGTGAATTTGAGCGAGATACCTCAAGAGCCGGAGACAGAATCGTTTTTTATCATGTGAAAATCCCCTTGGACATCGACCGACAAAAGGTGAGTGTTTTTATGAATGACGATATTACGCAGTACGAACTTAACATTTCAGAATTTGAAAGACCCGCTCCCCTAGATTTTGTAAATATTGATTACGGTGAGGGATTAAGAAGTATAACCGATAAAAAATTTGATAAAGCCATTTTTTATTCTGAATCCATTAGAGATGTTACCCTCAATTTTGATGTTGACGCCATTGATGATGAAAATCAACTTTATGGTAAGCAGTATTTGGAGGTTGAGGTGCGTATTGTCAATTCAAAAAATGAATTGGTAGATATTCAAACTATTGACGATATTGTCATTTGTCCCGGTAAAAGTTCCCCGCGGTACGAGTTTTACAATTTGGATGAGTGCGGGAACACATCACTGAGTTTAAATGAATATTTACTCCGTAAGACGTATAACGTCGATGACTTTAGTCAAGTGGTGGTAACGGTAAAGCATCGGGAGAATAAATACAACGACCCCGTATCAAAACGGAAAGCTACTATTTTTGCCGAGCGTTCATCAGCATTGGATTTACAGGTGTCTTTTCCTGCCGGATTGTTGGTTAAAAGTTTTAGTGAGAGTGGGGTAGGTAACCTAACCGGAATTAGCCTCTCAGTATTGGCGCAATTGAGCTTTTATGACGACAAGCGTATAGGTCAAAAAAAGCCTTTTAAAATTGGAGCGGGCTTTATTGCTTTTAATACATTCAACTTTAGTAGTGATCCGGATATTGATCGTGATATTGGATTGGTGATTTTAGGTTCTTTCGAGCCTATACGTACAGGTAGGTCTTTCTCTTTTCCCATTTACTCGGGCTTTGGTTATAAACTAAATTCCGACGATTTCTTTTTCATCTTCGGGCCGGGAATTCAAGTTAGGTTTTAGCCCTTTTTCAGTTGTTTATTAAATTCTCATTATGTGAGCTATCCAAACAAACCGGAGCTCAAATATCTGTCGCCTCTGTCACAAGTGATACATACTATTATCCCGGATTCGATTTCAGAGGCAATTTTAAGAGCTGCCCAAAGTGCCCCCCCGCTGCTCATACCCCCCAATATTCCTTCGTGTGCTGCCATTTTTCGGGTGGTTTCGGTAGCTTGTTCTTGACTTACATCTATAATTCTATCAACTCGTTTGGCATCATAAATTGTGGGTAAAAATTCGGGTGACCAGCGTCGTATTCCCGGTATTTTCGAACCGTCGGTAGGTTGCGTGCCCACAATTTGTACATTGCTGTTTTTTGATTTTAAAAAGCGAGAAACCCCCATGATTGTTCCTGTTGTTCCCATAGCTGAAACAAAGTGAGTTACTTTTTGGTTTGTATCTCTCCAAATTTCGGGACCGGTAGTGGCCTCGTGCATTTTGTAATTATCGGCATTGCCAAACTGATTCAGTAAGTGGTAGCCTTTTTCCACAGATAGTTCTTCAGCTACTTCGCGAGAGTATTCGATGGTTTTAGCGGCATCTGTTAAAATGAGTTCTGCACCGTAGGCTC
>PXEK01000402.1 GCA_003564735.1 Cryomorphaceae bacterium | reverse complement strand
GTGAAAATGCAATAATGACTTAATGTATGCGGCGATTACCGAGTGAACGCCGTTCGCTTTTCGCTTCACGCTTTACGCTTTACGCCGTTCGGCGTAGTGTACTTCGTCAGGGCTCGGTAACAACCGCTACGTCGTTTCTATCCCGGCCTCCGGCCGGAAATCACATCCGAGGTTGGACCCCGATTTCCTATTCACGGTAGCTCATTTCCCGTTAGGGACAAAATAGGCTTAAAATATACGGGGCGAAAATATAACCTGTGCTGTGGTTACGTGAATCTTCGCAAAGTAAAAAGGTGAATTTGTTACTGCGAGTGGAATGAAAACCAACAATTCTTTTTCTACCCGTTCGCATGAATTACTTTTTTGAACCTATTCAGCAATTGGAAAAAGCTCAGGAAACCTTCTTCTGACAATTGGTTAATACCCTTGAGCGCGTGTATTTTATCTCGCATTAACTTGGCGCTTTTGTAGGGCAGGTTTGTTTTTTCCGCGAGCAATTCCACAAAATCGTCGTCGAGCTTTGACGTGTTGATGCGGTACTTGCGCCGCACGTCAAACAAAAATATTTTGGCGGCTATTTTGGCTATCGCCAAATGTGCTCTGTTCTTATAGTACATTAAGGAAATGGTTTCTACGTACATCAAACTTTTATTCGATTTGTCCGGCATCAATTGCATAACTCGTGTGCGCCGCTTATAGTTGAAAAGCAAATAGAGCAGTACCAATGCCAACAAGGTGAGCCAGGCGAATCGGAATCCCTTGAATTTAAAGAAGTAAAAGAGCGGACTTTGGTCAAAGTCGCTCTGTTGCATATTTTGAAAACGCCGACTTCTATCAAAAATCACGGCTTCAAAATCAAAATCGTCCATCAAACTGTTGATTACCTCAAAGTTGTCTTCATTTTTCATGTGGTAATTGGTGAGCGGCAAGGCTTCAGACATAAAAATCACTTTACCTTTCCACGAAGGCATTTCAATGGCAATCGGATATGTATTGTTTAGAAGCAGTCGTTTGCGCGCTTTTGCCGCTTGCATTACTGAATCGGAATAATACTCCCAATTCACCGGTGAAATGCGATTTTGAACTTTGTAATACATCTCGCTTGCTTTACCGCTGCCGGTATGTTTCAGAATGGGTATGGAATCGTTAAAGCTACTCAAGCGCAATGATTGCGGTGGTACGGAATCGGCGGGTAGTCGTCCCAAAAGGTTCAAATCGCACAGGGAATCGGCAAGCACTTGTTGAAACGCGCCTGAAACCACCAATACGGAGCCGCCCCGGTTTACAAATTCCCTTAATCTGCTCATTTCTTCGGGCGAATAAGATTGCCAAAAACCGGCTGATATGTATAAGGTTTTGGCGGGAACTTGATCTAATGTGTTGAGTAAATCGTATTCGGGATTATAATATTGGTCAGAGCCGACAGCATTTTTGAGTAATTGGGTGAAAACGTATAAATCGTAGGGTTGTTTGCCCTCCTCACGAAGAGTAATGTTCCAATTGTACGCTTTTTTGCAGCCCGCTGTTAGTGTCAACAAACCGATGAAACCCAAAATCAAATATGTGCCGACTCTTTTCATTCGGGATTATTTTTTAGCTCGCTTAAGAGCTTGATGGAACGACTTTTTTGTTTTTCAAATTCGGTTTCGTTTAGGCGAGATTTTCCGTACCACAATCGGTCAAAGTCCATGGTAATGGAACTAAAGCGGGATTTGATTTCACTGTTTTTTATTTCGTACAAATAATCTCGGTTTGTTTTTTTAGGGGCGTATCGTATATGCTTTTCAAGTGTTAGTGATTTGAGAATCATCAAGTAGTAAATTCGCAATATGAGTCGGTAATCTCCGGTTTTATTCGCTTTTTGGAGGAGTTTAATTAAATCGGCCTCTTCAATATTTTCTTCGGCGGTTGAAATTTCAGATTTGATTTTTTCCAATTTTTTCTCCGGCCCTCGGTATTTCGAGATGATGAAGTAAACGATAAATCCGGCCAACAGGGTAAGAACAATATACGGAAGAACGGTTAAGAATTGATTTAAAAATTCAGAGAAGGCGCTTGACGAGTGGTCTTGTTCCCAACCTTCGGTACTGTATTCTATTTCTTCTTTCTCCTCGGTATAATCTAAATCACGGGTTATTTTTTCCCACTCTTCGGGAGATAAGGGCTGAGCATTGGGTTCGGCTCTGACCAAAAACAGCGAAAGGAGCATAAGTAAATGGATGCGTAATCTCATGTTTGTGATTGGTATTTTACGCTTTGTAGTTTTTTGATGAGGGCCGAGGCGGTGTGGGCTTCCCATTGGTGATGATAGGCTAAAAAGGCGTAGGTGGTGAAAAGTGCGCTGAGTATGGTGAAGGTAAATTGCTGTACGAAAAACAGGAGAAACTCCCCAATTTGTGCGGCGGTTTCCTCTTCAACGGGAATGATTTTTAGCACTTGACCGGCGTAGAGTCCGACGATGGGTTGGTTCAATAAAATCAATATTCCCAGTGATAAAAGTGCGAGACCGAGATAACTGCCGAATATAAACCAGGGCTTTTTGACGGGCATGAGTAATTCTTTGGTTGTGAATCGATTTAAAAACAGTAGGTTAAGGGCGTGGAAAAACAACGGAGTAAGTAAAACGGCCAATATAAATTGCAGCTGTCCCGAAATAAAAAATATGCAGGCAAAAAGAGCGGTAATCAGGTAGGCTAAAATATAGCTTTTGGGTTTTAGGGTGTAGTTGACTTTTAATTTGGATTGCACGGCTCTTGCGGTGAAAAAAGCGGCGGTGGCCGTAGTGAGTGTGAATAACGTAAAGTGTTGCGGCATTTCGGCAAAGTTTAAAAAGAGGTTGAGTCCGTGCAAACTGTATATTACCGATTGCCCCAAATGGGTGTAAACCTCCGGCGAAAAGGCGATTATTATTCCCGCACCGGCCGCGGCTATGAGTAAAAAGGGCAGTATTTGTCGGGAAATAACGGAGGTGGTAAGGCTAAAGGTTTCCTTGAGGAGTTGCGATTGCGTTTTGTCTGTTTCAAGGTTGACCGGTTGTGCGGGGTATTGCTTTTTAACGCCGGTAAACCGGTATTTTTCGAGCGTAGCTTTGGGCAGGGTAAGGGGTTTTACCACGTAGTAGCCGATGATGAGTACCGCAGAAAGTATGATTACGCCCAAGCGTATGATGACGTGCAATTCGGTTTGGCGCGTAACGAAGCTTTCTATGAGTCCGGCCAAAACAAACATGGGCACGAGCCCCAACATGATTTTGAGTCCCTTTTGTGCGCTGTTTTTCAGCGATTGTGCCCGAGTGTATGAACCGGGAAAAATAAAGCCTTGACCCAATACAATACCGGCTCCTCCCGCAATAACGATGCTTGCTATTTCTATGGTGCCGTGTTGCCAAATAATTAATGCCGATTCAAAACCAACGCCTTGGGTGAAAAAGAAGTATTGAAAAGTACCCAACATAACGCCGTTTGAAATGAGGAGTCCCACGGTTCCCAATCCCGCCAAGATGCCCAGTACAAAAACCAGAAACGAAACGTATATGTTGTTGGCGGTAATTTGCAAGAACATAACTAAGGCGTCAGGGTCTTTATACACCGCGCCGGGGTCTCCTTTTTCAATGTTAGCCAGTGTGTTATTGATGTAGTTGTTGCCCAATATGGCGCGTGCAAAGTCGGGGTCTTGATGGGTAGAAAAAACGCCAATAAGGACGGCGATAAGAAATACGATGAGGGAGGTGAGGAGTTGTTTTCGAGTGTGGTAAAGTGTGGCGGGAAGTTCTTCCATCCAAAAGTTTTGAACGTTCTTTTTTTCGGGAAGTCGGTTTTTATGTACGGTCAAGTATAGGTTTTGGCTAAGGGTGTTGAGGTAAAACCTCACGGTGCGGTTGTTGAAGTTGGTGCGCGCAAATGAGAGGTTATCGGTAATTTGAACGTAGAGTTTACTGAGTTTTTCAGGGTCACTCTTGCGTTTATTCACTTCATTTTCAAATTCGCGCCACTTGGAGCCGTTGTTTTTTATGAATTCTTTTTCCCGCATGTTTCAAATACCAAAAGTAGATAATAAAACGCGTAACGGTAGGTTTGTTCATGTTGAATTGCTCGCTCTTTTAATGCTGTAGTTAAGTGAAAGGTCTTTTGGGGTTACAGACCTTTTACAAATTCAATAAGCTGTTGCGCGGTTTGTGCGGGATAGAGGTACTCGGCGATATATTTCTTCGCTTTTTCGCCACGCTTTTGAGCGTAGTGCGGATTTTCAATCATTTTTGAAATTTGGTAGGCGAACTCCCGTGCTGACTCACAAACCGCAATTCCGTCGGCGGGCATTTCCAAACCTTTTATTCCGGCCGGAGTGGTGATTACGGGTACGGCAAGCGCTGAGGCCTCAATGAGTTTTACCCTCACGCCGCTGCTTTCATAAAGGGGTACTACTAAAACAGTGCAGCTCCTCATAAACTGTGGAGCTGAGGCGACTTCCCCTTCAAAGGTGATACTGTTCGAACTTAGTTTTTCCAATTTTGTGTTTTTCCCTCTTCCGGCAATATGAAATTTGAGCTTCGGGTGTTTTTTATGAACCATAGGCCAAACCTCCCTTATAAAAACGCTCAAACCTTCAATGTTTGGCTCCCAGTTTAATGCACCTATAAATCCGATTTTATCGGGATTTGGCGGGGCGTGATTCTCGGTGGCTGCGGCGCGATTCGTGTAAGAAAACGGGATATACTTTACAGGTTTAGTAAGGCCTTTTGAAGCCAACGTTTGGGCATCACTCTTCGAAATACAAGCAATACCGTCAAATTCGTTTACGATATCAAACTCGAATCGGTTGAGTTTTTTGTTGAAATTTTTTAAAACGAGTGATGCGGGGAGCGGTGCTTTTTGCTCTCGTTGTTTCCATAAAGCCGATTCGATGTTGTGCTCTCTGTAGATGCACGGTGCATTGGTTTTGGTTCTGACCAAAGGTAAATAAACCGCAGTAAAAAGCGATTCAAATATGATGAGGTCAAAGGTGTTTTTTTCGAGAAAGAGCTTTAGTTTGGCGGCGGCTTCCTCCTTGTAAAATCTACTGATGTGATAAGAGTGTTTTTCGAATAGGCCGCGCAGGGCTTTTAGCGGTCGCACTTGGGTATTGACGTGCGCATAGTGTATGTCAATGTTGTTCAATATGGGATCACCAACCTCTTTTTTAGGATGCTTAGGGGTGGTGAGGGCGAATACACTAACGTTATGCCCCAACTCTCGTAGTCCGCGCAAAATACTGTAAGAAGCCATAGTGCCGCCGTCGGTATCGGGGTAGGGGGGCTTGTGACAGATTTGTAAAATATTCATCACGCTATTTTTTTCGGGAGAATTTTCGGGTAAGCGGGTTGATTACTTTTTTAAATATGGGGTCGGTAAGTTTGGTGTAGTACGTGCTGTCGAGAATCACACTGTCTGAGGTCGCTTTATACGTGAGTAAAACACCTATAGGCGTGAGAATAAATGTTGATACCCACATACCTTCCCAAGCATCAATTTCAATGTTTTTCACGAGTTTTTCCCCGGTCATTGAGGAGATATGGTAAATGAGAAAGAATACGACCGATATGATGACGGGTAAACCCAACCCGCCTTTACGAACGATGGCTCCCATAGGGGCTCCGATAAAAAACAGTACGATACACGCTATGGATAAGGTGAATTTTCGGTGTTGTTCGATTTTATGTCGGGCGATGCGTTTTTTTCTCGATTCCACCTCGGTTTTCATGGCGTTGGAATAGGTTTTTGAAGCGCGAGCTAAGTTAGCCGCTGCCACTAGCACAGAGAGTTTGCCATCATTATCCATTTCATCGTAGGAGTCCACAACGGTATAGTCCTCTGCTATGGTATCCTGATCGGCGTCAAGGGTATCGCGGTAAACGGCAAGTCGCTGACTCACTGAGTTGTGGTAGTTGGCTATACGGCTGCGCTTTACCTCGGTTAGGGAGTCAACGGCCTCAACCAATTGACTGAAGTTGAGCATTTGATAATGGTCTTTAAACAAATCCTCATCTGTGCGTTGAAAGTCAAACCCGGTGAGCGGAAAACGAATGGTATGCTTATCGAATTTATTGCGAATGAACGGGTGGCGTTTGCCTTCGGCGTCCTCATAGCGCTGACCATTGAACAACTCCATGATGAGGTGTTGACCGTCATCACTCATGAAAATTTTACCGCTTTCGGCTTTAATTACATTGGTGTTGCTGTTGGAAGAGGTGTGATCGTAAATGAGAACTTCTTTGAGTGTTTGACCGTCTTGCCCTTTATCGCTTATTCTGATTACATATCCTTCAATGCCCTTGTAAAAAATACCCGGTTTAAAGTCGAGTGCCGGTCTTTGCTTCATGATATCGTAAAGCAGTGACTTAAATTTGAGATTGGCCACCGGCAGTACGTTGTTGGAAAACTGAAATGCCGCAAGTGAAAGTAGGATGACGAAGATAACAAGCGGACGCATAACCCGTTTGAGCGAAACACCTGCGGCTTTCATGGATACGAGCTCATACTTTTCACCCAGGTTACCAAACGTCATGATGGAACTGAGTAAAACCGCCAGGGGTAGTGCCATACTCACCAGTGATGCCGAGGCATAAGCGAAAAGTCTGATCAGTACTTCGGTCTCCAATCCTTTACCCACCATATCTTCAAAATACTGCCATAGAAATTGCATTTCGAGAATGAACAGTGAGATGAAAAACGTGAGGACGAAAGGGCCCAAAAACGTTTTAATGATGTACTTATCTAAAATTTTCACCCGTGGGATTTTGAGTATATCTAAGCGCAAAGATACGAGCCCTGTTTGAATGCCGAATGTATCTTAACTTGTTTTACAACGCGCAAAAAAGTACCGGATTGTTGTGCGGTGAATTTTTCGAGGGAAGTTTTTACGCGCGGCTACTTTGTTTATAGAGATATTCAGAACCGAGTGTTGTACACGTTTCATAATTTCACCGGAACGGGCCGGGAGTAAGGCTGAAGAGTGGCGAAAAAAAAACGGGCGCTATCAAATTATAGCGCCCGTTAAGTTTGGTGAAAAATCGCTTATAAATAACAGGTTATCCTATTCCCACCTTGTTAGCGAATTTTTTTCTTTCGTGTTCCTTCAAGTAAATTTTACGAAGTCTGATGTTTTTGGGAGTAACTTCCACATATTCGTCAGCATCGATATACTCGAGATTCTCTTCTAGTGATAAATCAATTTTGGGTGCTATTTTAGTTTTATCATCGGCACCCGCGCTTCGCATGTTGGTCAGTTTTTTTGTTTTGGTCACGTTCACCGATAAATCGTTATCGCGTGAATGTTCGCCTACAATCATCCCTTCATACACTTCTTCGCCCGGCTCCACAAAAAACTTACCTCTGTCTTGTAAGTTGTTAAGAGCATAGGCGATAACCGTCCCGGGTTCGTGTGCCATAAGCACTCCGGCAGTTCTTTTAGGGATATCGCCGCGCCACTCACCAAACTCTGAAAAACGGTGTGCCATAACGGCCTCGCCCGATGATACGTTCAAAATTTGAGTACGCATACCCATGATGCCGCGCGATGGAATTTCAAACTCCAAGTGCATCACATCACCGCGTTCTTCCATCACTTTCATTTCGCCTTTTCGCTTGGTTACCACTTCAATCACTTTACCCGATGTACTTTCGGGAACATCGATGTAAAGCATTTCAATAGGTTCCATTTTTTTACCGTCTACGTGCTTTATGATTACTTGTGGCTGACCCACTTGCAATTCATATCCTTCGCGTCGCATGGTTTCGATCAAAACCGATAGGTGCATCACACCCCTGCCGAATACGTTGTATGAGTCGGGAGAGTCGGTTTCTTCAATTTTAAGCGCCAAGTTTTTCTCGGTTTCCTTAAACAAACGTTCGCGCAAGTGACGCGAAGTAACAAATTCACCGTCTTTACCAAAAAACGGAGAGTTATTTACCGTAAACACCATACTCATTGTAGGTTCATCTACGGGAATGGTAGGTAGAGCTTCGGGATTTTCGGCATCGGCAACCGTATCACCGATATCGAAATCTTGAACCCCCGTAATTGCAGCAATATCACCCGCTGTAACATTATCGGCCTTAATTTTACCCAGACCTTCAAAAACGTACAGTTCTTTTACCGTTGCTTTTTTTGCTGTTCCGTCGCGTTTCATCAACGTTACCCTTTGGCCGGCTTTGAGTTCTCCCCTTTTTACACGGCCAATGGCAATTCTACCCACAAAAGAGCTAAAGTCAATAGAGGTGATTTGCATTTGCAAACTACCCTCTTCAACTTTAGGTTCGGGAATGTATTCCAGTACCGCATCGAGCAAAGCATCTACATTATCAGTAGGTTCGTTATGGTCGGTACTCATCCAGCCGTTTTTTGCCGATCCGTAAATGGTGGGGAAATCCAATTGATCTTCAGTAGCGCCAAGGTTGAACATTAAATCAAAAACCTCTTCTTGAACCTCGTCGGGTCGGCAATTTTCTTTATCGACCTTATTTACCACTACTATGGGTTTTTTACCCAATTCAATGGCCTTGGAGAGAACGTAACGGGTTTGCGGCATGGCACCTTCAAAAGCGTCAACAAGTAAAAGAACGCCGTCGGCCATATTGAGTACGCGTTCCACCTCACCCCCAAAATCGGCGTGACCGGGAGTATCGATGATGTTAATTTTGGTGTCCTTATACGTAACCGAAATATTCTTGGAAACGATGGTAATACCTCTTTCGCGCTCTAAATCGTTGTTGTCGAGAATCAACTCAGTGTTATCACTTTTACTTTGCGCCGTTTCGCAACGGAACATGATTTTATCAACCAAAGTCGTTTTGCCGTGGTCAACGTGAGCGATAATGGCAATATTTCTAATAGATTTCATAAATTTTTTGGTCAGAACCGTGGGGGGAGAAAGACTTTCGACCGATGTGCCGATTATTGAATTTCTGCCACTTTTCGGCAGTTTTACTTTTTAAAATTTTGCGGTGCAAAAGTAAGGTAATTGATTTAGTTGTAACACGAAAACATTTATTTGTTTTGTCGTGTGAAAAAAGGGCTGATTTCGATTGTTATGCCGTTTAAAAATGCGGCGCCGTGGCTTGCTGAATGTTTGAAAACCATACAGTTTCAAACCTACACGCGTTGGGAGTTGTTGGCTGTTGATGATGGCAGCGAGGATGAATCTGCGAGTATTGTGCGTGAATTTGCGATCGAGGATGAGCGTATTTCGGTTCTGACCAATAAAAAAAGCGGCATTATTTCGGCTTTACAAACCGGTATATTACACATTCAGGGGGAATACATCACTAGAATGGATGCTGATGATTTAATGCCTCCCGATAAACTGGAAACCTTATTCAATGCTGCCGTGAAAAATCCGGGGAGTTTGGTTACGGGAAAGGTGAAGTATTTTGGAAAAAAAGCGGTGAGTAGGGGCTATACGGAGTATGAAAAATGGCTGAATAGCTGTGTGAAAAATAATGATTTTCACAGATTCATGTACAGGGAGTGCGCCGTTGCCTCGCCAAATTGGTTGTTGTCTTCTTTTTTGCTTGGGCCAACACAGTGTTTTGAGGAGTTGAGTTATCCTGAGGATTATCACTTGATTTTGAAGCTGTATGCCGCCGGGGTGCCTTTCGTGGGAATTGATAAGATTACTCATTTGTGGCGACACCATGAAAGTAGAACCTCTCTCAACTCTAATGATTACAGTCAACAGCGTTTTTTTGAGTTGAAAATTAATTTTTGGTGTGATACGGATTGGCATGAACGTAGACCTGTTGTGGTTTTGGGTGAGGGTGTAAAAGCCGATTTAACTATTGATGTGCTTGAGCGGCGAGGTATTCATTTTACTCGGGTAGGACTTACCGAGCATAAGGGAATTAAACCTGTAGCATATCTTGATGAGGTAATGAATCCTCAAATACTCATTACGGTTTGGCCCGCAACTAGTCAAAGAATTAGTATGATAGCCTATCTGCTGAAGAGAGGGTGGATTGAGGGAGATAACTTTTGGTTCTTGTAATGCCAAAGCTGTTTTTATGATACATGGTACAATGTAGTTTCCCGGGAAGTTTTTGACGCTCAATTTAAAACATTGAACGTAATTATTTATTTATAATCGTTGAAATTGTGATTAGGTCGGCTTAGTTTGTTTGGGTATGGGTTTAGTTGATGTCTTTTGGTAACACCTAGTAAACAGGCTGTTGAGTTGTTTTGAGTCCGGGTTGAATTGTAACTTGTATTGTGTTAGATCTCAAGTCAAAAAAATATTCATTTTTAGTAGGTTGTGAAATTTATCCCTTACCTTTGTTGCGGTTTATGACTTGATGAGAAGTCTTGTATTTCAGTTTTTTTCTGCGATTATTGATGATCACGCGCTCATATCCCTTTATTTAATTTTTTAATTTTTTTATTATGAACATTTTTGTTGCAAACCTGAACTACCAACTTCAGGAAGATGAGTTAAGTGAACTGTTTGAAGGATACGGAGCAGTTGACAGTGTTAAAATTATTTTAGACAGAGACACAGGTCGTTCACGCGGTTTTGGTTTTGTTGAAATGACTAACGATAACGAAGGAAACGACGCTATCGAAAGTTTGAACGGTCATGAGTTGAATGGTCGTGCTTTAGTTGTAAAACAGGCGGAAGAGCGTAAAGAACGTAGAAACGATAGAAGATTCTAGTACGATTTCATCTTTATGTAAAAAGCGGTGATTTTTTCACCGCTTTTTTTTTGCTCATTTTTTTATGTTGGCTCGGTTTGAACATATCAATAAAAAGACTTGTGTTATCCAAGGGAATTGATGGTTTTATTGACCAAAGGACTTTGAATTATTGAATAAAATTTGTCAGAGGTGTCTTATTTTTTAGTCACCTTGTAAATATCTGTCCTTCTGTTTTTCAGGTTTTGCACGCTGCCGTATAAATTCAGTTCTTTGAGTAAGTCTAAGTCTGCATCGGCAATTAACGTCATTTCCGTGTTAGGTGTCGCTTCCGCTTTAATTCCGTCTGACGGGAAAGCAAAATCGCAGGGTGTGAACAATGCCGATTGTGCGTATTGAATATCCATATTGTGTACTTTAGGTAAGTTGCCCACACTGCCTGCAATGGCTACATAGCATTCATTTTCAATGGCTCTTGCAGCCGCGCAATGTCGCACTCTGGAATATCCGTTTTGCGTATCGGTGAGGAAGGGTACGAAAAGTATGTTCATCCCTTCATCGGCCAGTAGCCTACTCAATTCGGGAAATTCCACGTCATAACAAATGAGTATTCCTATTTTTCCGCAATCGGTATCGAAGGTTTGAATTTTGTTTCCTCCTTGTAAGCCCCACACTTTAGTTTCGTCGGGTGTAACGTGTATTTTTTCGTAGCGCTCTACGTGTCCGTCTCGCTTACATAAGTAACCCACATTATAAAGGTTGTTGTCAACCATTTCCGGCATACTACCCGTTATAATGTTAATGTTATAGGATATAGCAAGCTCTGAAAATCTTTGCACTATACGATCATTATATACAGTAAGTGCTCTAATGGCTTCGGGCTCTGAGAGTTCATTATACTCAGCCATTAATGGTGCATGGAAATACTCGGGGAAAAGAGCAAAATCAGATTTATATCCTGACAGCGCATCAATGAAAAATTCGGCTTGACGCATGAGTTCGTCCAAATCTTTATACAATCTCATTTGCCATTGTATCAAGCCCAATCGAACAATACTTTTGCCGGGGAGAGTTTTGGTATTTTCGGGTTCGTAATACACATTACCCCACTCTAAAAGTACACCGTACTCTTGTGAACCGTCATCACCTTCGAGGTAGTTTTTTATGATTCGTACCGGGTGAAAATCATTGGAGAGTTGAAAGTCGAGAACGGCGTCGTGAATTTCTTTATTGCGCACTTTATCGATGTATTCTTTGGCCGTCATCTCTCCGGAGTATTTGTGATAACCCGGGATGCGCCCTCCAAATAGAATTCCCTTTAAGTTCAGTTGCTCACACAACTCTTTTCTGTAGTCATATAGTCTGCGCGCCAGTCGCAAACCTCTAAACTTGGGTCTGATAAAAATATCGACACCGTAAAGCTTGTCGCCTTTGTCGGTGTGGGTTGTAAAGGAGTAGTTTGCAGTTATTTCTTTGTACGAATGTTTTTTGTCAATTTGTGAAGAATCAACGATTATAGAAAGGGCACAACCCGCTAATTCGCCGTTTACTTTAATGCCTATTTGGCCTTGAGGGAATTTACTGATGAGGCTGTTGAATTCTTCCCGTTCCCAAAATGGTTCCTGCAGGTTAGAATATGATTCAATCATGGCTTGTTTGATGTCTTCATAATCTACTCGTTCCAGCTGTACTATTTCTATATTTTCAATTTGACCGAGTTTATCGTTAGTTGCCATATTATATGTGTTTGTATGATATTATATTTTTAAATCGGGTCGTAGAGCGTCGTATAAAATTTCAACCGGGTGTAGCGCTTTTACGCCTGTACCGTCCTGAATTTGATGCCTGCAACTGTGCCCCGTAGCGGCAATGGTTTTGTGGAGGTTAGAGCGTATTTTAGGAAAAAGTACGGTTTCTCCAATGTTCATGGAAAGGTCATGGTTTTTATCCATGTAACCGAAAGATCCCGCCATACCGCAGCAACCTGAGGGGATGAGTCGGGTCGAATAGTTTCTTGGGATTTGCAGTATTTTTTTGGTGTGACTCATTGATGAAAGGGCTTTTTGATGGCAGTGGCCGTGAAGCAGTATCTCTCTTTCATCTTTTGTGAATTGAGCCGGACTAATATTTCCGGCCTCAAACTCTGCGGCAAAAAACTCGTCAATCAAAAATACGTGATTACTCACTGTTTTTGCTTTTTCCCTTAGGTCTTCACTAATCAAGTCGGGGTATTCGTCTCTAAATGATAGTATGGCAGAGGGTTCGATGCCCAGTAGCGGCTTATCTTCACTTACGAGCTTGTAAAAAACTTTTATGTTTTTTTCGGCGCGACGTTTGGCTTGAGGCAAAAAGCCTGCCGAGAGGTAGGTTCGGCCGCTATCAGCGTGAGGGACAATATTAACCTTGTAATCGAGTGCTGTAAGTAGTTTTAGTGCTTTCACACCAATTTCGGTATCGAGATAGGTCGTAAATAAATCGGCAAAAAGATATATTTCCTTTAATGGTCTGCGAGGTGGTTTGTAATGGCGATGGTACCACTTGGTGAGCGGTACTTTTGAGGGTACGGGAAGTTTTCGTTTTTTTGAAAAGCCCAACCGTTGTAAAACTTGACCGGTTATTCCCGTCGGGCGGGTGAGTAAATCGAACAATTTTGGTGCAGTTGAGCCCAGGGCCAGGGCTGTGTCAAAGTTTGCCGTCAATCGAGAAGCAGGTGAAAACCCTTTTCGTTTTCCGTAACCGTAATCAAATTCGGCTTTGAGTCGGGTCATATCGACGTTTGACGGGCATTCACTCTTGCATCCCTTACATCCTATGCAAGTATCGGTAACGGTTTTGATTTCTTGTGATGTAAAGGCATCATTCGTCGTTTGAGATGAAAAAACCTCTCTAATAATGTTGGCTCTGGCGCGGGTAGTCTGAATTTCATCGCCTGTGGCGTGGTAGGTGGGGCACATTGTGCCGCCTGCGAGAGCGCTTTTTCGGCAATCTCCCGAGCCGTTACATTGTTCAGATGCTCTCACATACCCTTGGTTGGTATCCCAATTGAATATTGTGGGTATTTCCGGCGTATGGAAACCCTCGGGTTGACGGAGCGACTCGTTCATTGGTGGGGTATTTACTATTTTTCCCGGATTCATCACTCCGGCAGGATCCCAAACGTGCTTCAGCTTTTTGAATTCCGCGTAAATTTCTTCTCCAAGCATAAACGGTATAAACTCCCCGCGGAGTCGGCCGTCGCCGTGCTCTCCGCTCAAGCACCCACGGTATTTTTTCACCAGCCCGGCCACCTCTTTGAGTATGGTTCTGAATAAAATCCTGCCCTCTTTGGTTTTTAGGTTGAGAACGGGTCGTAAATGCAATTCACCTGCACCGGCGTGGGCATAGTGAACGCACTCTAAGTTATATTTTCTCAAAGTTGCGTTGAAATCTTTGATGTATGAAGGTAAATCTTCAACGGCCACGGCAGTATCTTCAATCACCGGCGCCGGTTTTAAGTCGCCCGGTTTATTTGATAACAAACCCAGTCCCGCCTTTCGCAAATCCCATACTTTTTTACTGTCCGCACCCGATATCACAGGAAAACTGTAGCCGATATTTTTTTCCTTAAAATCGGCAATAAGCGCATTGATTTTTTCATCTCGTGCATCGTCATTTTCGCCGGATAGTGTAATTACTAAAACGGCTGCGGGGTCACCTTCAAGAAAGAAACGATTTTCTCGATATTTCAAGCTGTTTTTGGTGCGTTCCAAGATGTGGTGATCCATGAGTTCAACGGCTTCAGGCTCGTATTTCATGGCTGTTACCGTGGCCTCCAGCGATTCGTAAAGGTCGTCAAAATGTGCACACACCAAAGCTTCACTGTGATTAGGTAAAGGGTCCAAAGCCACTTTTAATTCCGTTATGAAAGCCAATGTTCCTTCAGAGCCTGCAATGAGGTCACATAAATTTATTCTTTGGTCAGAACCACCGAAAGTCGTGAAGTTCATCAGGGCATCAAGCGCATATCCGTGGTTACGGCGTGTTACCTCCTTTTTGGGGAAGTTTTGTTCGATGAGTGTTCGGCTGTGTTTCGATGTCAATAGTTGATCGATGTGCTCGTAAATTTTGCGCTCGTGCGGCGTACTTGTTTCTCCATGGAGTTTGGCTTGGTATTCAGCTTTCGTCAGTGCTTTAAAAGTAACTTCTTCACCGGAAGATAAAATGGCTTTTACCTCCAATAGTTTGTCTCGGGTGTTGCCGTATTTAATAGAGTTCACGCCGCAAGAATTATTGCCTGTCATTCCGCCCAGTGTAGCGCGGTTTGATGTAGAAGTTTCGGGTGCGAAAAAAAGCCCTTGTTTTGTCAATACTCGGTTAAGTTCATCGCGTACAATTCCGGGTTGTATTCTTGCAAACCTCTTCTCGGTGTTGACTTCGAGTATAATATTTAGGTATTTTGTAACGTCAACCACAATACCGTTCCCCACAACTTGCCCGGCCAATGATGTACCTCCTGCACGGGGTATGAGGCCTAAATTGTTTTCAGCGGCTGTTTGAATAAGTTTCTTTATGTCTTCCGGTGTTTTGGGAACGGCCACGGCACAAGGGTGTTCTTTGTATGCTGAGGCATCAGTTGCGTAAGCTGTTTTGTGTACATTTTGGGTATAAAATTCACCTTCAAAATGCTTAGGTTTAGTAATCTGACTCTTCTGCTTCATGTGTTACGAAGATAGCGAATTTAATTTGTAACCGGAATGGAGACAAACGAGATATTTTTGGAAAAGAAGGGTGTGTTATCCGAGAAAAATATATATATTTGCGTTTCATAATTAAAATTCTAAAACACAAGTGATATGAAAAAGTTATTGTTTACCGTGGCCGCCGTTGCTTTCTTCTCATTTTCAGTTCAAGCACAGGATGCTCAAGCACCTGATGAAAAAGCAATGATAGTAGTTGAAAACCTTCTTAACACAGGGGATGTGCATGAAAGTGAAACTGAGGAGATTACTAAAATTATGGCTCACTTTTATGTGAATTTAAAAAATGCGGCTTATGATGAGCTTGATGAAGAAGCAGTTCAAGAAATTTATGCAAAGCGCGATATACAAATTCGCGACCATTTTGGTGATGAAAGAGCTGAAGTTCTTTTGCAATTGATAGCTGAAAATGAAGAGTAGTTAGAATTACTCATTTGAGTTTACCAATCACAACAAAATTCAAAGAAAAAGCCGCAGTACGCGGCTTTTTTTACGCTTAATAATATGGGAGGAGTTCGTGTAGATAAGTATTTGTGGGGCATAAGGATGTATAAAACCCGCTCGCTGGCTACCAAAATGTGCCGACAGAATAAAGTTAAAATAGGTGGGGAGTTGGTGAAACCCGCCAAAGAAGTTGGTCAGGGTGATGTGGTTTCTGCTAAAAAGCACGGTGTATGGTTTAGTTTTAAAGTGTTACAGCCCTTGAGCAAAAGGGTGGGTGCTAAATTTGTTGAAGATTACGCACTTGACGTAACCTCAGGTGAGGAGTTGGAAAAATTGGAAATTCTTCGGACGCGCTTTAAACAAGAGAGAGCGAAGGGCTTGGGGCGTCCTACTAAGAAAGATCGACGTGACCTCGAGGACTTTATGTACTACATGGAGGAGGGGGAGAGTTGAGTAAAACAGATAGCTTAAAGTTTATTACCCGGAGCCGGTATTGCGTTCGTTTGTAAAAAATCAATAGTGCACAAATAAGGTGAGCAGCCTTTAGAAATCGAAAACTACCAATTGTCTTCTTCATCATCCAAAAGCATTAAGGCTTCGGTGAGTTCTCCAATCGTTTTTTCGTCCTTGTGTTTTTTTGCTATTTCCTTACCTTTCTTGTAAGTGCTCACAGCTTTATCGAATTCCCCTGTGTTTTCATATATCTTACCCAGAGTATAGTATGCTCCCAAGTAGTCGGGAAAATTTTTGGTAAGTTTTTCCAAATGGACCACAGCATTTTTTTCATCTCCCGCTTTTTGGTATTCTAAGGCAGCGGCGTAGATTAAAAAATTGTCATTGGGATCTTTTTCCAACATTTCCAAAATCAATTCTAAGCGTTTTTTACTCATATCAAGGGTGTAAAGGTGTGACTTGGGTACGTCGACATTTGCGGCTCAAAGATAAAAAAATATACGTAATCACGCAGTTTACTCTACACACTGTTTTTTGTTTTACTATTCACTTTTTCCGCGGTCACCCTAAGGAAAGGAAACGAAAACTCAAACGCAAAGAGGGGGGCAATCCGTTAACGGACACTTTTTAAGTTGTACATTTGCACCCCAAACAGACTCCGTATCGAATGCAAGAGAAAATATTGATTTTAGATTTCGGTTCCCAATATACTCAACTGATAGGCAGGAGGGTGAGGGAGCAAAATGTGTACTGCGAAATTCACCCGTTTAACAATATTCCGGAAATAGACGAATCCGTTAGAGGAGTGATATTATCGGGAAGTCCGCACTCTGTAAGAGAAAAGGATGCACCGCGTCCCGATTTAAGTCAAATTCGAGGAAAGTTGCCGCTCTTAGGTGTTTGCTATGGCGCTCAATGGCTTGCCAAAAATAACGGAGGTAAGGTGGAAGCTTCACAAACTCGAGAGTACGGCAGAGCTAATTTATCTCATGTGAATGCTCAAAGTGATTTGTTACACGGTATTTCACCGGGCTCACAAGTTTGGATGTCTCATGGGGATACGATCCTGGAACTACCGCCTAATGCTCAACTTATTTGCAGTACCGGGGATGTAGAAGTCGCGGGTTTTAAACTTGAGAATGAACGTACTTACGGAATCCAATTCCACCCTGAGGTGTATCACTCCGTTGACGGAAAGGTACTACTCAAAAACTTTTTGGTCGATATTTGTAAGTGTGCATGCGACTGGACGCCCGCATCTTTTGTTGAAGATACCGTTGCCGATTTAAAAGCAAAGTTGGGAAATGATAAGGTGGTTATGGGTTTATCGGGCGGTGTCGACTCTTCTGTAGCAGCTACTTTACTGCATCAAGCAATTGGTGAGAATTTGTATTGCATTTTTGTGGATAACGGATTGCTGAGAAAAAATGAGTTTGAACAAGTTTTAGAAGATTACAAAGACTTGGGGTTAAACATAAAAGGTGTCGATGCCAAACAGCCGTTTTACGATAAGCTCAAGGGCGTTACAGACCCCGAGAAAAAAAGAAAAATCATCGGCAATACATTCATTGAGATTTTTGACGATGAGGCCGGAAAAATAAAGGATGTAAAATGGTTGGGACAAGGCACTATTTACCCTGATGTAATTGAGTCTGTATCGGTAAAAGGCCCCAGCGCTACCATTAAATCGCACCACAACGTGGGCGGACTCCCCGATTTTATGAAGTTGAAAGTTGTGGAGCCTTTAAATGCGCTTTTCAAAGATGAGGTAAGAAGGGTAGGTCGGGAGCTGAACTTGCCGGAGAGATTGATTGGTCGGCATCCTTTCCCGGGCCCGGGATTGGCCATTCGTATTCCCGGCGATATTACGCCCGAAAAAGTTCGTATTTTACAGGAAGTAGATCATATTTTCATTCAAGGGTTGAGAAACGCCGGGCTGTATGATGAAGTGTGGCAGGCAGGAGCCATACTTTTACCCGTTCAATCGGTAGGGGTAATGGGCGATGAAAGAACTTATGAAAACGCTGTGGCGCTCAGGGCCGTCGAGAGTACTGACGGGATGACCGCAGACTGGTGTAAACTACCCTACGAATTTTTGGCACAAATTTCGAATAAGATTATCAATAATGTGCGCGGAATTAATCGCGTTACTTACGATATCAGCTCTAAACCACCGGCAACAATTGAATGGGAATGACGCACAAACGCCTTTACGTACTTTTATTTTGTTTCCTAAATGTTATGTGTTTAACCACAACGAGGGTGGAAGCACAAGATACTCCCGAAACCGTAAAGCATAACGGTGAAAAGTTTTTAGTACATAAGGTTGAGGCCGGGCAAACCTTGTTCGGAATTTCGAAAAAGTACTTTTGTTCGGTTGATGATTTGCTGGAGGCCAATCCCGAGCTCAAAGAGCGCGATTTAAAAATTGGCCAAACGGTTTTGATTCCGCGAGATGCCATGAACCGCAAAAAGTTTAGGAGAATCGATATCACACTCGATGGTGGCGGCTATCTCACTCACGAAGTTCACCGAAAGGAAACGCTGTATTCGTTGAGTAAAAAGTACAGTATCGATATTGAGGAAATCAAAAAGTACAATCCGCAAATTGAAGAGCGCGGACTTCAACCCGGCATACGTTTAAAAATACCCTATGCCCAAGGCGATGACGCTGAACCGGAGGTGATGCAGCCACCAAAAGTGGACTCATTTGAAATTCACATCGTAAAAAAGAAAGAAACGCTTTTTTCCATTTCGAAAAGATACAACGTTTCTGTTGATTCTATTCAATGGGCAAACGGCGGACTTTCTCGGGGTTTGAAAGAAGGAACCACCATTAGGATTCCCGTGAAAAATGTAAGTGTAATGCCTTTGCCAACCGCTTCAGACACATCTGTTGCGGACACTCTTATAGCGGATACGGCTAAAACAGGAACAAAACGTGATACCTTGAAGGTCGATTCACTCATCCAACAGCTGGACCGTTATCGTACTTTTCAAATTGGTGTGCTCATGCCCTTTTCGTCATTGTTACATGATTCGGCCCAAAGAGTGTACAAAGAACAAGGAAAATTCATTTTACCCTCACCTTCCGTAACAGCACTAAACCTTTACAGGGGGTTGATTGCCGCTGCGGATTCACTTACAAAAAAGGGGTTTAATGCAGATATTCACCTTTATGATACCGAGACCAATCTCGATTCCCTCAAACGCTCTTTTGAGGATTCACTCCCCGAGTTTGATTTGGTATTCGGGCCGTTGTTCCGCAGTAATTTTGAGTGGTTTGCCGATCTGGCGAAGGAGTCGGCCATTCCTGTGATATCCCCTGTTTCATTACCATCTAAAATATTGATTGAAAGAAATAACGCCGTTAAGATAAAGCCGGGAGCCGGGTCAAAATTGATGCAACTGGCCTATCATGTGGTAAGTGAGCACATTGATTCTAACTTGGTCATTTGGAACAGCGGAAGGTTTAAAGATCGAGATACGTATGCCACGGCGCTTAAACATGCGAATATATGTGCGGCTCAACTGGGTTCTGACAGCCTAAAAGAAATGAGTTTGTACACGCCCTCAAAAAAGAATGTAAGGTCATTGTTTGAAGATAGTACGCATTACACTTTGTTCGTTCCTTCAAATGACCAAGCCTACATGAGTGAGTTCGTGACTTCACTCAATGATTTGGTTCTGAAAGGGAAAGGGATTTCTGTCACAGTGTACGGTATGGAAAGTTGGAGGCGCTTTGATAATTTAGATACAGAGTATTTTCAACGTTTGAATACGAGACTGGTAACCGATAGTTGGGTCAATTACAACGATACGACGACTATCAGATTTATTCAGGCTTATCGGTCAAAATATAAAGCAGATCCTCACCAAGATGTACTTACCGCTTACGATGCGGGTGTGTATTTTTTTGGAGGACTCATGAAGTACGGTGAGTTTATGCATTACAAACTGCCGACATATATTCGCACCGGACTCTCAAGTCGTTTTAACTTCATCAGAATTGACAGCTACACAGGTTTTGAAAACCAAGGCTTTTACATCTACGAAATTGATGATTACGAAAAAGTGTTGGTTCGTTAAATTGTTTTTTTAGTCAGAACCGAAAATTCCTCGAGAAAAACAACTCAAGTAATTCGGTTACCTGAAATGTGGCGCTGACGTGAACACTTAAAGGTGTTTGAAAGTTTTTGGCCTTTGATATGCTTTGTATCACGATTTTGAACACGCTCCCGCCACATTTTGAAAGAAGACGGCCTCATCTCCCTTCTCATAATTTCGATTACACCTTTTTCGGGTAACCCGAATTGATCATAAATGGCGTCAAACGGGGTGCGATCTTCCCAAGCCATTTCAATGATTCGGTCCAACTCCCGCTCGCTGAGTTTTTTGCTCAACTTCTTTATTTCCTTTTTAGTCATGCCGTTATAACAGCACAAAAAAAGACTTGTTTATGCTTAAGACTCTTCAGGGACTAGGTTTACTTCCCTTTCCAGCTTAACGCCGAATTTATGATGAATATCATCAGTGATTTTTTGACTCAAATCGTAAACCTCACATCCCGTTGCATTACCGTAATTGACTAATACCAGCGCCTGTTTCTCATGAACGCCGCAATCGCCAAATCGCTTTCCTTTCCAGCCCGCCATTTCGATGAGTTTGCCCGCCGCCAGTTTCATTCCGCCCGGCACCTCGTAAGCGATTATCTCGGGAAAGTTTTTCACTAAATCGCGATAAAACTCAACAGGAACCACAGGATTTTTGAAGAAGGAACCGCTGTTGCCAAGTTCTTTGGGGTCGGGAAGTTTACTCTGCCTTATGTGAATCACCGCCTTTGAAACATCTTGAATATCGGGATTCTTCACCTGCATGCGGTCCAGCTCTGCTTCTATCGCACCGTACGATGTATTGAGTGTCGGTTTTTTGGAAAGGCGCAACTCTACGGCCGTAATCACATATTCGTTTCTGGCCGAGGTTTTAAAAATACTGCTGCGATAACCGAATTCACAATCTTTGCGAGAAAACGAATGCAGACGCCCTGTCTTACGGCTTACCGCTTCCAACGATTGAAAAACAGAAT
>PXEK01000367.1 GCA_003564735.1 Cryomorphaceae bacterium | reverse complement strand
GATGTGCAGGATATGTCCCACAGTGGGCGAAATAGCTCTGTCATATTCCCGACATTTCGTGAGGAGGGTGTCCATTGGACAGTGGGACCGCAGACCGCGCCCAAAGAAACTTCGTTGGCCTTTCTGATTCCGGCGTAAGAAATAGGATCGTAGGTCACGGATTTAAAATCTACAGATTCGCCAAGTGACTCCTTAAATTGCTCAACAGCTTTTCGACCCGAGGGAGAGATTTTAGTAGAGGTCAACAATCTTACAGTCCCACCCGAAGTCTTCACTCCGTCCAAAGACTCCAACACTTTTTTATCTACATCTTTCCAGCTCTTCATTTCACCTCCGATGGTTGGACCACCGAGTCTGTTCATGTCATACAAAGAAAGAACAGAGGCATTCACCCTAGGGTGAAGTCCGCCCTTTGTCATTTTAGAATGCTTATTACCTTCTATGTGTATAGGTCGCCCCTCTCTTGTTTTTACAAGTATAGAGGCATAATCATTTCCATCAAAGAATGTGCTTGCGTAATAATTCGCTACTCCGGGCGTAATTTCCTCGGGCTTCACTACATAGGGTATAGATTTGATCACGGGCGCTTCACATGCCGCAACAGTGGCGGCGGCCACACTGAATCCCACGTATTTTAAGAAATCACGTCTCGTTGTTGAAGACTCTGACAATTCTTCTTTACCCAAAAAATCTTCTACGGGCAACTCCTCGGCAAATTCATTTTTCACTCTAGCTTCAAACTCGGGAGTGTTATTATATTGCTCGGGGCTATTCCAGTATTTCCTTGAATTGCTCATATCGCTATGTTGTATAAATCTTAATTAATAGATTAATAATGACATTTAGCACATTCCAAACCACCGATTTGCTCGACAGTAAATTTCTCAATGCCTTCTTCTTTGTACTTTTCTACCAGTTGGGCGTGTAATTTGTCGTAGTACTCATTACCGTTCATTTTAACCTCTGTTTCACGGTGACACTCAATACACCATCCCATGGTCAATGTAGAATATTGCTGCATAGGATAATCATACTCCTCAACAGGACCGTGACACTCCTGACACTCGATACCACCGGCAACAACATGCTGAGAGTGATTAAAGTAGGACAAGTCGGGCAAGTTATGAATACGTATCCATTCTATCGGCTTTTCAGGGCCGTCGTATTCGTTAGTTTGAGGATTGAACCCTACAGCTTCATAAATCTTTGCGATTTCTTCTTTACCCCAACGTGAACCTTCCTGAATACCCGTATGGCAGTTCATGCATAATTTAGCTGAAGGTATATTTGAGTGCTTACCTTTCTCGGCAGAATGGTGACAATACACACAGCTTATCTCATTATCACCCGCGTGAATTTTATGCGAGAATTTAATAGGTTGCTCCGGTGCGTAGCCGTCATAGACGCCAATACCCATTAGACCGTTATAAAGCACATTTAGTCCCACTACTACAACGGCAATAATACCCAATGCAACGATAGCTTTGTTACCCGCTGCCCATTCTTTGAGAGCCTGACCCAACGGCTTAGACTCTGTGATTTGCTCATCTAATGCAGTAAACTCCTCGTCGCCTTTTACTTCACGAAGGAGCCCTTTGATGGACGACTTAACGTCCCAAAGCACTTTAATTACAATAAGTAACAACACAATAAAGGCGAGCATCCAATATAACGAGGCGTCATCATCTTGAGATTCTGCAGAGCCGGCATCTGCTACAGGAGCCGCAGCTTGATCTTCTTTGCCCTCATCAGGATTGGCAATGTAATTTAATATAGCTCTAACCTCATCCTCAGATATGGGCATAGGCGGCATCACCATTCTATTGTACTCCTCAAATAAATTGTGAGCGTAATCATCATTTGGATTGTCACGCAAATACTGAGTTGAGTTAATTGTCCAGGCAATTAAATCCTCCTCATTTTCCCAACGATCTTGAACGCCCGAAAGTGCAGGGCCGACCAATCGACTGTCTAACTTGTGACAAGAGGCACAATGCGTTTTAAAAAGTTTAGCTCCATCCTGAGCTGAGACGTTAGTAAAACTAAATGATAGCGCTATTGTTACCAACACGCATGTATACAGCTTAAATCTCAAAACCTTCGATAATAACATACTTATCTTCAATTAAATAGGTCTATATTCTAGGGGAAACACCCCTTTATTTTCAACGGGCAAAAATAGATGAAGACCTCCATACCCGCGCAGTAAAAGGGCAAAAAACGACCTAAAAAATATAATTTAGAACCTGTCTAAATAACTGAATTTCCCTAATGTGCTCATTTCATTATTTATGAATAAACAGTTTTATGTGTACGCTACATCTAACCGTTGAAAACTTGTTGAAAAACGAAGGTCAAAATGCAAAATAAGCATTCCTTAAAACGCGACTCTAACTTCATAGTGTAATCTCATTGCTCAAAACTCAAAAATATTCGCTTTGCTGTATCGCTAAAATAAGGACAGAAAAGTTATCAGCCGCTGTTACAACCCAAAAATTGCAGAAGTTTAAACTTTCGGCATAGTTTTTTCTACTTTTGCCTCCAATAGTTACAGTGCCGCTTAACCGGCGCATAAATTTAGCTCATGAAAATACGACTACTTTTTAACTGTGTACTTATTTGTGCCCCATTCTTGTTCACCACAATACCGAGTTGGGGTCAGCAAGATACGACGCTCACTGTAACTGTTGAAAATACAAAACTCCAAAAAGATTCGAATAAAATAACAGAGGGAAAGATTAAAATAAACTCAACCCGTTCTATCTCTGAAACAATTAGTCTCTACAATACATATACATCAGAGAACCCCAATTCTAAAGGGTACAGAATCGAAATTTTCAGTGAATCAGGATCCGGCAGCAGAAAAAAAGCGGGAAAAGTAAAAGATAAGTTCGAAAAAGAGTTTGAAGATATTCCTGCATACGTGAAATGGGAATACCCAAATTTCGAGGTGCGCGCAGGAAATTTTAGAACAAAGTTGGAGGCCGAAAAACATCTCGCTAAAATCAAAGAAGTTTTCCCTTTTGCCTACATCAAAAAGGATCAAATTGAACCTCCCTCCCTACCTGAATTAAATCCTGTTCTCGAGGAAGACGATTAATTTTCATACTCCTTAGCTTCTTAAAATCATGCCCTCACCATCATGATTAAGTCGATTTTATTCCACAGAGATTTTGAGGGTTCTGACCAAAATATTCACGAATAACTCAATTCCATTCGCTTAATTTTATCCTCTAATTTTTCTGCGGTAAAACGCTCTCTCAGTCGCTCTACCATTATGGGAAAAGCAAACGGCGTGGGCTTATCAGGCTTGCTGATGACAATTTCCATTTTATTGATTCGCTCCAAGGCACGATACAGTCTCTCATATTCAAGTTGAATTTGTAACACCTCTTCATACGCCTGTTTGAAAAGTAGATTCCCGGGGTCATAATCCCTAAAAACTTCAAAGAAGAGCCTTGATGACGCCTGGAGGTGCCTGTCGGCTTTATTTTTCCCGGGGTACCCTTTAAAAACCAATCCGCTTATTCCCGCTATTTCACGAAACTGTCTGCGAGCCGGCTCTGAAAAATTCATGCTGTTTTGAATATCGACGTAGAGATTGTCAACCGTAAAAACATCACTGTTTACGGCTTCCTCAATGGGTATTTGTTTATCACCCGCCAACTCGAAACCGTAATCACTTACCGAAACGGAATAATCTGCCGTGACAAAGTTTTGCAACCTGTAGGCCAACAAACCCGCCAAACCTTCATGCACGAAACGACCATCGAAAGGATACACCAGGCAATGGTGTGTTCCTCGCGTTTGGAATAGCTCGATCAATAAGGTGTTTTTACCGGGCAAAACCGAACGCTCGCTTTGAAAGCGAAGTAAGGGCATAACAGCTTTGAGCTCGGGGTGACGAGGCTTTCCTAAAACTGCCTCGTGAAGTTTTTCTCTCAACACCGCTGACAAATTACTCGATAACGGCATCCGACCACCTTGCCACGAAGGCACTTTTCCTGTTTTACTTTTCGAGTTTTTTACCTCCACCGTCATTCCCTTAAACCTGACAACCTCTAAACATCTGCCGGCAAAAAAGAAGGTTTCACCGGGCTCCAATTTAGATATAAATGACTCTTCAATACTTCCTATTCTACCTCCCGAAACAAATTTAACGCTTACCGAGGAATCACTCACTATAGTACCAATTTGCAGCCGATGACGCATAGCCGTTCGCCTACTCGTAACCTTATACAATCCTTCGTTGGTCACCTCAACCTTCTTAAACTCGTCATAGCTCTGCAAGCTATCACCGCCGGTGACTATAAAATTTAAGGACTGCTTCCACTCTTCGGGAGTAATATCTGCGTAACAGTAGGTGTTCAAAACTTGCTCAAAAACCTCATCGGGATAAAAGCCGTCACCCACCGCCAATGTGGTGAGGTATTGTACCAGCACATCAAACGAGCGCGTAAAAGGTGTTCGAGATTCAACAAAATCCTTATCCAAGGCATCTCTCAATGCAGCACCCTCGATTAACTCCAAGGAATGTGTGGGTACAAAATAAATTCTACTTAAGGCTCCGGGCCGGTGACCGCTTCGTCCGGCTCGCTGACTAAATCGTGCAACACCCTTGGGACTCCCGATTTGTATGACGGTTTCCACGGGTCTAAAATCAACTCCCAAATCAAGCGAAGCGGTACACACCACTACTTTAAGTTTTTCGGTATGCAGTGCCTGTTCCACCCAATTCCTTATGTTTTTGGAAAGCGATCCGTGGTGCATAGCTATGGCGCCGGCCAAATCGGGTGATTTTTCCAATAAAGTACGATACCACACCTCGCATTGTGAACGGGTGTTGGTAAAAAGTAAGGTCGTTTTACTCTGCTTGATAACGGGAAGCACCTGACTAATCATTTTTAGACCCTGCCTGCCCGCCCACGGAAATTTCTCGGGATCTTCGGGGATAATAGACTTTACCTCTATTTGTTTTTTTACATCGGCCTTGATGAAAAGGTGTTGGGAGTATCGGTCACGACCAAAAAGCATTTGGGCACTTTCATCCATATTTCCCAAGGTGGCCGACATACCCCAAATTTTCATATCCGGTGAGTATGACTTGAGGCGACATAACGCTAACTCCATCAACACCCCTCGCTTTGAGCCTGTCAACTCATGCCACTCGTCACACACCACTATTTTCAATGTACTAAAAACCTTGTTTGCTCCTTTTGAGGCCAACAGTAAATGCAAACTTTCGGGCGTTGTAATGAGAACGCGAGGCGGCCTTCTTTTTTGTCGGGCGCGCTCTTTTTGATCGGTATCTCCCGTTCGCACGGCCACGGTAATCTCTGCATCGAGACCCTTGTAAAGTGCAGTCAATGATTCTTGAATTTCTGTCGCCAGCGCCCGAACCG
>PXEK01000023.1 GCA_003564735.1 Cryomorphaceae bacterium | reverse complement strand
GCTGCGAACGAGTTTCAGTTCAACGCTGCCGGTTTAAAAGTGGATGTTTTTGATCATCACCTAAAACCGGTGACCAAGTTAGCGCGGCTCAAATCCGCAAACAGTTTGTTATACGTGGTAGCGGGTAAATACAAAACCGACCATAACCTCGATGAAGTCATTCTAGTCAATACCAATGGAGAGTTGTGTGAGGGTGTGAGTAGTAATATTTTTTTGCTCATCGATAAAAAACTCTACACTCCCGATTTGGAGTCCGGCTGTATTGCCGGCATTATGCGCAAGCAAGTAATCGATCTAGCCAAAAAAGGCGGACTTGAGGTGGTGGAGGATGCGCTCAGTCCCGAATTACTCTCCAAAGCCAATGAGGTTTTTTTCACTAACGCCGGCACCGGAATCACCTGGGCGCTGTCGTATAAAACAAGACGTTACTACAACAAGTTTTCCTCTCAACTCGTAGGTTACATCAACGGCTTGGCGTTTGATGAAGTGAGAGAGCAAGAGAATAATTGGGTATGAGGGGTGAAGATAGGAAAGCTCCCTAAAAACAAAATCAAAGTTTGTGAAAGCACCATTTTACATAGCATTTCTCTTAATATGGACAGCAGTCACATCATTCGGTCAAACTATTGTGGTGGACAGCATGGAACATCAGGGTTATGAAAGGAAATACACTGTTCATCTTCCGCAAGGGTTTACGGGTACATCATCCATACCCGCTGTCATAATGCTTCATGGCGGCGGAGGAACCATGCAAAATGCTCAAGGCTTTACGGAGTTTAACCGGTTTTCTAATGATAAAGGCTTTGTCGCTGTCTACCCACAGGGATACGCCGAGGTTCAAAACGGTTACGCTTGGGCTGACGGTAGAGGCACCGCCGCAGATCAGGCCGGAATTGACGACATCGGTTTTATAGAAAAGTTGTTAGACGTACTTGAAAACGATTACGCTGCAGACCCGGAAAGTTTGTACGTCTGTGGTTTTTCCAACGGTGGTTTTATGACACAAACATTGGCGTGCCGGGCAAATGAACGTTTCGCCGCTATGGCGAGCCTTGGGAGTACTATGGACACCGTGTTGTTTCCCGACTGCAATCCCGGTCGCGCCATTCCGATGTTATTACTCTTGGGTACAAAAGATCCCTTCGTACCCTATAACGGTGGTGAAATGATAGGCTCGGGTAACGTGAATCCGATTGTACACATGGATTCTTTGACGCACTTTTGGAAAACCAACAACGGTTGCCATACGGCCAAGCCGGCAAACTCACTTCCCGAAATCACTCCGAATGACCCTACCTCTGTCACGGTATTTGAGTACACAGACTGTGACTGCGATAACTCCGAAGTAAAATTGTACAAAATTGAGGAGGGCGGCCACACTTGGCCTGGTGTCCCCAACCCCGTATATGAACTCATTGCCGGTCCTACAAATCGTGATATTCATGCAAGTCAAGAATTGTGGAACTTTTTTAGTCGGTTTGAGCGATGCCTTCCCTCAACCGGTATTGAAAAACTCGCTGAGCCGTGCAATATCACTATTTATCCCAACCCTACTTCAAATGCTATTTATATCGATACGCAAAGTAATGACCCCATCGCGTATGAATTGAAAAATATGCAGGGCCAAGAAATTGAAAAAGGTCTATACAACGGCGCCGTTTCATTAGAGCTGCTGCCCCCCGGCCTTTACATACTCAATGTTATTTTAGGGGAAAAGACGATTGTGAAGAAGGTAATTAAAAGATGAGGGAGAGTTTCGAAGGATCGACTTGCTCAAAATTAGAACAAGTTTGAATTTGAATTTATTTTTGACTTTATATAATAAGCAGAATATTAATTTCAGTCAGATCCAAGTTGAAAGGTTCTAAAATGTATTAGCGATAGAATATAGCAGTTGTGCTGCTTGTTCTTTGGTTGTGTACAAGCCGGCGTATTAAAATCTGTATGAGACAGCTTGCCCGTATGTGTGCAGGGAGTGGAACAGAATGAGATGGCAATGACAAAGGGAATAACCATCTTCAAAGGAAGCAAAGTTGACGAGCATTCCTATCTATACCCTGTCGGTATTGAAGTTATCATGCCCGTTTAGCCTTCAAACGCTATTGTTTGTCAAAAATCACTACCACTTTATTGAAGTCGGCGGCGGCGTTGATCACGCGGCGGTAATCTTCAAACAATTCAATAGGGTAGTAGAGATCACGATAGAACTCGGTGATTTTTACCGTTATGGTGTTGCCGTCACGCTCATAACCGGATTCAAAGGTCATAATGGTTTCGTTGTTCTCTCTATGCGTTTCTTCATATTGAAGTTTATCGAGGTTTTTAGCTTCGTAACCTTCCGGAATTTCGAATGATATCTCACGGTAGTATTTTCGAGCAAAGCCGTCTTCGACGGGAAGCACACGCTCTTCATCGTCGTACATTTCCGCTTGCTCGCCAATGAGTTTGCCAATTTTAAAAATGTAGTTGTTCCCGGCGGTTTCCAACAACGCAGAGGTGCTTAAATTCCCTTCCAAAACGAGGGGTTTAACACCGTAGTCGTCAGGCCCTTCGTTGGTTACTTCTACATCTTTTACCTCGGCATCACCGTCAAACATGGAAATTAGGTCTTCCAATACTTCGGTTTTGGTTTCTTCATCGTCAATATCGGGAAGCACGGGCTGAATGTAAGAGGCGGGATAGCCCAAGAGGGAGTGACGTATGTTTACATTTCCCTCCGAAAAGTCATCATCAAACGGCTCAACGTTAATCAAAAGGGAATCCACATCTTCTTTGTAGTTGTTATGCGGTATTGAGCGAACCTCGCCCACGCCAAATTCTCTTTCTCCCACTTTTACCGTTTTGATAAACAGCCCTTCATTAAATATGTTAGAAACATCGGGTTTGTTGAGTCGTGAATAGTTGCTCAATGATGCGTATTGATCTATTTGTGGGAAGTAGAGCAAGAAGTCTTTGGTGAAAGCCCAATTTTCAAATTCGCCGTCAAACTTATAATCGAACCTATTACAGGTTAAACCAATATCTGTTTTGATATCGTATTCCCGCAAAATGTTGACCATGATTTTGGTGAGGAGGTCTTCGGTTAAAAACTTATTTTCCCACAACAGTTCCAATTCGATATCGTCGGGTAAACTTGCATCTACAATGGCTACTTCGTTTTTTAGGTAGCTTTCAACCTCTCGAATGATGTCTTCTTTTGTCTTGTTTTTGGTCTTGAGTTTTTTGCGAATTTTCTTGTAAAACTTAAGGTCGGCTTTTGAGTTTTGCTCGTACATCTTGTCGTAAATGTATTTCGACATTTCGCCGTAGCTGAACAAATCACCCTTTCCGGTGGCGTAGTTTTTATGGAGTTTGTACGCCAAATACATCAGTTCGGCTTCGTGTGCGCTACTGATTTGATCGGGAAGCCCAGGAACAGTATCCAAATCTAACCAATAGCGTGTTTTTTCGCGTTCTGAAAGAGATGTGTCTGTCTCTACTTCATTCAAGCCGTTGTACGACTTAAAGGCAAATTCCAAAAAATCGGGACAAATGAGCTCAAATTCTACGTTGTTTTGAGGGAACTCTGATTGCATATTGAATAGTGAGCCCGTGTGTGACGGACTTTTTTTGTACAGATAGATGTATTCTACCTCTGAGTTGAGGTCAATACCGTCAAAGGCAAAATACCTGTACTTGTTGTCGTTTTCTTCGTTGTACCCTTCTTTTATATCTTCACTTTTAAGGTTGATGACCTTTCCCTCGCTATTAATTACACGGCCTTTTTCAATAAGTATGAGTTCCTCCTCAGGAACTGGAAGATAAACTTTATTGTAGGCGTCTATACCCAAATCGCTCAACAGTTTAACTCGTTTGTGCACCAAAACATACTCGAAAAAGCCTTCATCTTCTACGATAAACTCGCGGCTCACTTTATTCTTTAGGGTGTAAATGGCAATGTTGGTGTCAGTAATATCGATTTTGGTGAGCTCGGGATTTTTATCCCAAGTGTAATTGATGTTTTCCAAGTCTTTATTCGAGTACAAGCAAACGGCAGTTAAAACCGTAAACAAAAGCATTATAAGTTTTTTCATGGGGTAACTTTTTTGAGGGTAACCGATTTGTTCATTTCTTTTTTTAATGACTTGAGCATTTTTTTGTAATCATCAAAGTGCTCGGGTTGCATGGATAGGTAGCGTTGTTCTAAGTTGAGATTATAGGCGATGTTGTTGTCGTTTTTAGAATAGGTTATTGAATATCCGAAAAGTGGATGTTCAAAATCTGAATTTTCGGGTGTGTTGTCAACTGCATATCCGTCGGGAATTTCGAGCACGAAATGGAGTCCGTAAGCTTTGTGATATTTTGCCGTAAGATCTAATTCGCGGTCTTCAAAATCTGTAGTGAACGTTTCAAAACTTTTCTCTAAGTTCATGTTGATGTACACTTCATCGTTGATTTGGTGAGTGTAGTCGCCAATTTCAAAATCAAAGGTGTATTTGATTACGGAATCGCTTTTTGAGATGTCAAATTCTTTAAGGCTGTATTTGTTGTTACCTTTTAGCGTGTTGTTTTTTACGTGATTTTTCAATCGCTTATCGTCGTGGGCGTTATTGAGTAGGTGGTTGTAAGTATTGGCGAAGTAGCCGGTAAGTGTCAAGCTTCCCGTTCCGGTAAGTTTACCGTTGTCAATTTTCAAATAAGAGGTATCGCGCCAATAATTTTTTTCATGTGCAATTACGGGAACTTCTTCAATGGTGTATTTTCCTTCACCCAAGTGGATCATGGCTTCTTTTCCCTGAATCGAGTATGTGGGAAAGCCGAACGGAACAAAGTTATCAGTGGCATCCAAAAATACATATTCGTTTGTTTCGGGGTTTTTCCACGCGGCAATCATGTGGTTATCAACTGACGGAGTGGGCATTTCCTCGTATGTGTATGGAATGTCTTTTGTGCCAATCCACGTTTTGTGCGCCTTAACATCCACGAGGTCGAGCATTTGTACAATCAGAGCCGACATATCTTTACAGTCTCCGTATCTGCGCGTGTACACTAGGTCGGGATTGCGGGGGATGAATCCGCCCAGACCATCTTCAATGGCTATGTATTTAATTTTTTCTCTCACCAGGTTGAACACTTTTTCGACTTTGGTAATTTCGTCATCCTCGGGCAGAATAACTTGTTCCAGTGCCTCTTCCGGTTCATCTGTGCTTTCACAAGAAACTTCACTGATGAGGGTTTCATACCAAGCAAACAGGTCTGAAGGATTGCGCAGAATATTCACGGTATCGCCGTCTTCTTTAGTGTAGCTTTTTACGCGAACACTCACGTGGGGCAGGTAGTGGGAAGGTGAGGGACTGCCGGGTTCTCTTTCTACGGCATCGATACTGTCTAATCGCCAAGTGTGAATGATTTTTTTTCGTTTCTCCT
>PXEK01000162.1 GCA_003564735.1 Cryomorphaceae bacterium | reverse complement strand
GTAACGACCCCTTTGATCGTCGGTTCGTACAGTCTGCAGGGCCTTTCCGCTTATCTCCGGGAGCCGTGAATAATATTACCGTGGGTGTAGTTTGGTCAAGAGCCAACTCAGGCGGAGTACAGGGCTCACTGAACAAGCTGATGGTAGATAATGATAAAACGCAGGCTATGTTCGACAACTGCTTTGATTTGTTGGACGGTCCTGATGCTCCCATTGTAGACGTTGTTGAATTGGATAGAGAGATAATACTTAAAATTACGAATCCCCAAGTATCTAACAACTTTAATGAGGCTTATGCTGAAAATGATCCTTTCTTAATAGCCCCTGATACTTTCTTTGTTGATGGTGAGGCAATTACTGCTACTTCTAATGACCCCGATGTTGTTAGGAGGTATCGCGAGCTAGAAAATGAATATACAACCTACAAATTCGAAGGGTATCAGATTTTCCAATTGAAAGACAACTCTGTTTCAGGTGCAGATCTATTCAATGATGATTTGGCCAGATTGGTTTTCCAATGTGATATCAAAAACGACGTTGCAGATTTAATCAATTACCCTTTCAGTGAAGATTTGAATGCTGCGGTTCCTGAGCCACGCGTTGAAAACGCCGAAAACGACGGAATCAAACAAACAGTGCGTATTACGCAAGATAGGTTTGCCACCGGTGATAGAAGGTTGGTTAACCACAAAACCTATTACTACATGGCGATTGCTTACGCGCATAACGAATTTGCCCCATACAGTCAAACTCCTGATGGACTTGAAGGGCAAACCATGCCTTATCTTCCTTCGCGTAAAGGCCCTACCGGTGCTATACCTGTAACAAGAGCTGTTCCTAATAAACCTGATCCACGTAATTCAGGTACCGTTCTTAATTCACAGTACGGAGACGGCGTTTCCGTAAAAAGAATTGAAGGCTTAGGAAACTCCGGTAGATTCTTAGAATTGCGAAAAGAGGATGTTGAAGCCTCTATATTTGAGGAACCTTACATTTTAGAAAACCCTGTTTATCTTGACGGTGCAGGTCCTATTGAGGTGAAGGTGGTAGATCCGCTCAACGTTGTTGACGGAACCTACCAACTGCTTTTTACCGGGCCAACCGATGAGGATGGTTTGGGATCTTCCACTCTTGCTCTTATAGGTGAATTTGATGAGGGTAATCCTAATGATACTATCTTCATCGATAAACCCGTTGGTGTAAAAGGAGAGAGATACATTCCTCAGTTGGGTATATCTATTGATTTGGGTGATATAGAATCTCCGGGTACTGTTCCACCCGATGAACTGGATAACAACGGTGTTATTGGAGCTAGTGTAGAGTTTGAGAACATTGGAGCTCCTTGGTTAACAGGTGTACCTAATGCAGACGGTAACCGATTTAGAAATTGGATTCGTTCGGGTAATAATGCCGAACAGGATCTTGAGGAATATTGGGACTATGAATTGAGAAGAGATGGTCAGTTGAGAGGTAGTTCGATTGATCCGGATGAACATTATGAAAGATTGCTCGGTGGTACTTGGGCGCCATTCCGTTTAGGTGCTTGGAACACTCATGGACCGGGAGCTACGTTCTCAGGTGATCGCTTGGAATTTAGAAATATCTTCAACGTTCAATTCCCTCTTGGAATACAGAATTTTGATGAGAACCCTGAGTACGCTCTTCAATTCCTACACGATGTTGACATTGTATTTACATCGGACAAGTCCAAGTGGACACGATCAGTCGTGTTGGAAACACAAGACGATTCCTCTTTGTCCGTAGGTAATGCAAGAAAGCTATTCCCCAGACAATCTCCCTCTGTGGATAAAGATGGTAATCCTGCTTCCGGTGGACCTTCAAACAATCCGAATGACGCCGGATACATTTCATCCTTTGGTATGGGTTGGTTCCCGGGGTATGCTATCGATGTACAAACCGGGCAGCGATTGAATATTGCCTTCGGAGAGGATTCTTACTTGGAGTCTGACAACGGAAATGACATGTTGTGGAATCCCACTTCCAGAATTTCCGAAGGAATCTCAGAAGACGGGGGTATACGCTTCGGAGGAAAACACTATATCTATATCTTTAGAGATAATGTTGTAGAAGAAGGTCGTTACATTGCCCCCGCAGATTATAACTCCCCTGAAAACAGAATGCCTGCGTACGATGAAGGTCGATTTATAATGAGAAAATTGGGAACTGCCAACCCATCAGAGGAAGACTTCCGAAATGTTTTCAGAGCGTGTAACTGGGTAGGTTTACCGCTGCTTGAACAAGGCCGTGAGCTGCTCGAAACTGAAGCCACGGTGAAATTACGTGTAAATCGCAGCTTTGACCGTTTCTCTCCCGGTGAGAAGTTTGGTGTGGGTGATGAACTGGAAGAAGGTGAAGAATATCTTGTGCTTTCGGGGCCTATTGAATACAGCGTACCCGATGGCTCAGGAGGATTTGACCGAGTAGAATTTAATCGAGGTGATGTGATTACAGGCGTTGGCGAGGGTATTGGAGCTCTTATTGGAACTACCACAAATACGGGCACTGACATTGAAAACAACGTCGTTCACACCGTAAATGGTGGTCGCCCGATGTATGAATTCACTTTGGATGGATTAGCACCAACGAGGAATGACATTGAAACGGCCGAGGACGCACTCGACCTCATTCATGTGGTTCCCAACCCGTATTACGCTTACAGTTCTTACGAGGTTGATAAAACCGACAATAGGGTGAAAATCATCAATCTTCCCGAAAGATGTGATATCAAGATTTACAGTGTTAACGGAATCTTGGTAAGGGAGTTCAAGAAAGATGATCCTGTGATGACATCTGTCGATTGGGATTTACAAAACCATGCACGAATTCCTATTTCAAGCGGATTATACCTGATTCATGTTAATGTACCGGGTGTAGGTGAAAAAGTGTTGAAATGGTTCGGTGTTATGAGACCCGTTGACCTTGACGACTTTTAATATCCACTACTTGTAATCAGGAAATCAACTAAATTTAAAAACAACAGGAAACGCAATATATTATGAAGCATAGATATGGCAAAAGAATCACAAGTGCATTCGCATTTACAGTGCTTATGATTCTATCCCAAACCATGGTTTTTGCAGGGAATCCCGACAGGATTGGAGCGAACGGTGCAGACCAACTGCTGCTTAATCCTTGGGCGCGAAGTTCAGGTTATGCAAATGCAAACTACGCATCTGTAACCGGTCTCGACGCCATGTACGGTAACGTATCGGGATTGGCTCTCATTAACCAAACTCAGTTGTCTTTTAATCATACACGTTATCTTGGTGGTTCGGGTATTGCCCTTAATTCCGGCGGACTAGCTCAACGAGTGGGTCAGGCCGGTGTTTTAGGTGTGAGTATCTTTACCATGAACGTTGGTGATATCGAAAGAACAACGGTGAACCAACCCGAAGGTGGTTTGGGAACTTATCGTCCTTCCTTTGGCCATATTGCCGTTTCCTATGCCAGAGAGTTTTCTAATAGTATCTACGCCGGGGCTACCATGAAGGTGGTTACCGAGGGGGTGCCCGACTCACGCGCACAAGGCGTTGCTTTTGACGCGGGTATTCGATACATTACAGGAAAACATAATAATTTTAAATTCGGGATTTCTTTAAAAAATGTTGGACCCAAAATGACGGTAAGAGGTGACGGTCTCTCTATCACGAATGTTTTGGAAGAAAAACAATTTACCCTCGAGCAGCGTTCTGAAGGTTATGAACTTCCTGCTGTGTTAAACCTAAGTTTAACGTATGACTTTTTGTTTGGAAGTATTCAGGAGGTTGATGAAGGTAAATTCGTTGCTGAACATCGAATATCTCCGGCGCTAAACTTTATGTCAAACTCCTTCGGTCAAGATCAAGTCAGTGTAGGCGTAGAATGGGCATTCAAAGAGTTTTTGATGATCAGGGGCGGTTACGTTTACGAAGAAGGTATTAGGGATCGCGAAATAGCTCGAACGGTACTTACGGGACCGGCCGGTGGTTTTACTCTTGCGCTTCCAATGGGAGAATCGGGCAGAACCATCGACTTCGATTACAGTTACCGCCATACCAACCCGTTTAGCGGTATTCACACCATCGGGTTGATGCTCGACCTGTAATCAACATTTTAAAACCATTTGTACACACCCGTTTGCCTTTACGGTAAACGGGTGTTTTTTGTAAATATACCAACAAGGAAATCAAGAAATTTCAGCCATGAATAAAGTAAATTATTATACAAAGGAGGGATTACAAAAGCTCAAGGATGAGTTGAAACATTTGGAAACCGTAGAGCGTCCTTCCGTTTCCGCTCAAATAGCCGAAGCCAGAGATAAGGGCGATTTATCTGAAAATGCAGAGTATGACGCAGCAAAAGAAGCGCAAGGTATTCTCGAAGCTAAAATATCAAAACTCAAAGAAACACTGAGTAACGCACGAGTTGTCGATAAATCACAGTTAGACACTTCAAAAGCTTTGATTCTATCAAAAGTGAAAATTAAAAATGTCAAGAATCAACAAGAAATGACATATCAACTTGTGGCACCAAAAGAAGCTAACCTCAAAGAGGGTAAAATTTCTGTAGAGTCTCCTATAGGCAAGGGATTACTGGGCAAAAAGGTAGGTGATATAGCTAAGGTTCAGGTGCCTCAAGGTGTCTTGGACTTCGAAATTGTTGATATTTCAATGTAAACCGTCGTGGAAATCTATAAATACCAATAGTATGGCAACGTTATTCACTAAAATCATTCGCGGCGATATTCCTTCTTATTTCATAGCTGAAGATGACGAGCACTTCGCTTTTTTGGATATCAATCCGCTGGCGAAAGGTCACACGCTGGTTATCCCCAAAAAAGAAACAGATTACATTTTCGACCTGAATGAAAGCGAAACTTCAAAACTTCACCTGTTTGCTAAAAAGGTAGCCCGGGCGGTTGAGTCCGTCGTACCATGCAAACGTATCGGAATGGCTGTTGTGGGTCTTGAAGTACCTCACGCACACATACACTTAATCCCCATCAATAACGTAAGCGATATTAATTTCGCCAATCCTAAGATTTCTCTCACCTCTGAAGAGTTTGAGGAAATAGCGGCCAACATCCGAAAGGCCTTTGAGAAAAACCTGAAGTAATTTGACTCACAAAACAGGATTGCGAAACCCTATTCCTGATTCGATTTTAATATGCTGCGTCTTTCGTTTGTACCGATGAATTCTAGGGGCTTCGAATTCTTGTCACCTTACTTTTAGAATACCCCTGTAAAGGCGGGTTAAATCAAGTTAGCTTGAGAATACTAGAGAGTTGAGGTAAAGGTGCGGGAAATTCGTGGTGAAATCAAGTTTGCGGTAATAAACGGGAGGTTTGAAGTTGGAAGTTGCAAGTTTGAAGACGTTGCAGGTAAAATGGAGTGGCTTACAAGGAAGGAGAGGTGAAAGCTGAAAGGTTCCCAAACAAGAGTTTTTAGCGGAATTGAAATTCCGAAAACCCTAAGT
>PXEK01000166.1 GCA_003564735.1 Cryomorphaceae bacterium | reverse complement strand
TAATTTTGTGCCCCGCCGCCTGTTGTGACGGTTAAGAGGCTTGTGAATAAAAATGAATCATTGCCGCAAATATAAGGGAATTTTTTAAAAATACAAGGATTAGAGGAGTTGTTTAACAAACTCCAAGCTGCCGCACCGCCGGCGCTCAAATCCGTTTGCTCATATTCTTTTACTACAAAGGTACCGCCCCGCCGGGGCTCCAAACTCTCCGCTCCCTGCCGGCCCCGAGCATTCGCGGGTCGTTCTGTTTCTCGCTCTGTTGTGTTTCAAAAACGTAAATAGTCATCATTACCACGAACCTCGCTTCTCGCCTCGCGCTTTTCGATTCACGAACCTTTCAGCCTTCACCTCTCCTCCCTTGTAAGCCCTGCCACTTCACCCACAACGTCTTTTCAGCTCACAGCTCACAGCTCACGGCTCACGACTCCTTCCACCCACCGTGATTCAAACTCGGCCTTCACCTCCTCCTCCGCCTCAACCTCAATCCTCAATCCTCAATCCTCAACCTCAATCCTTGACCTTGTCCTCGACCTCGTCCTTCTCGTTCCTTGCAGTAATTGTGACTTCTCCTGCAACGTCTTTTCAGCTCACGGTTCACCGCTTACAGCTTACGGTTCACGTCAAACGGTTCTGACCAAAAAACTAATCCCATTCCATTTCAAACAAATCGGCGATGTGCCTTTTGAGCTTCCCCGCCACCTCATCCATAGAAACCTCCCTGCCCAACTCCCGCTGCATCGAGGTAACATCTTTATCGTCAATGCCGCACGGAATAATATTTTGAAAGTAGTTCAAATCAGAGTTGATATTAAACGCAAAACCGTGCATGGTGACCCACCGCGAACACCGCACACCCATAGCACAAATTTTTCGCGCCTCGGGCTTATCAGGCTCAATCCAAACGCCCGTGTAACCGGGATATCGATCGCCCACAATGCCGTACTCGACCAAGGTTAAAATCACGGCCTCCTCAAGCAAACGCAGGTACTTATGAATATCGGTAAAAAAGTTTTCTAAGTCCAGGATGGGGTAGCCCACGAGCTGACCCGGACCATGGTAGGTAATATCACCGCCGCGATTGATTTTGTAGTACGTAGCCTCCGCTTTTTTGAGTCCGTCCGCATCCAGCAACAAATTATCGATAGAGCCGCTCTTACCCAATGTGTACACATGCGGGTGCTCACAAAAAAGGAGATGACTTTGTGTGGGCTCCGGCTTTTCACCCTCAGGCAGTTTACGGTTGGCCATTTTGAGACTCACCGTTTCCTCAAACAATTTTTCCTGAAAATCCCAACACTCTTGGTAATCAATTAGTCCCAAGTTTTTGAAATGCACCTTTTTTTTGCCCATTACGAAAAATTACTCAGTTCGCCTTTTAAATAGTTGATCACATCAATTTCAACGGGGTCAACGCCGTTTAGTTCGGCAAGGTGAATAGAGAGCCAATCGCCAAAGTGAATGTGGTACAGCGTGCGCACAATACGGTTGCTGCCTTTGGAGTGTACTTGCATGATATTATCCGTATAGCGGCGCATAATTTCTTCATTGATTTCAACGCGCTTCACGTTTCGGGAGTCTTCATCTTCATTTCTAAAAATGAGCACCGCAATATCTTTTGGCCTACCAACCCACCCCACCAGCTCGTTGTGGTTCATTTCGGGAATCACGTGAGCGTTACACAACATTTTCGCGTTTTCATTGATTTGCTGTCGGGTGCGAATGCCCAATCCGCCATACCCCTCAACGGTGTAAATGTACGGAGAGCTTTGATAGAGAAACTGAGCCGCTTTGCGCGCCTGTTCCACAATATCGTTTTCGTGTTGATTGATGAGAGTAGTGAGTTCCTCAACAATCGCGTCTAAATTCGTTTCAAACAAACCAAAAGCGTTGAAGTACGCCAAAAGCTGAATGAGCGAATACACCAACATACCGCGTGGCGGATTCCCGCCCGGCACGACAATCACATCAAAACCGTGCTCTTGAGCCAACTCCTTCAACTCACCGCCCGATGTTATAGCCACCACCGTAGCTCCTTTTTCCAGCGCTTCCTTTGCGGCATTGAGTGTTTCTTCGGTATTTCCGGAGTAAGACGAAACAACCACCAGTGTATTTTTTCCCGCAAACGCCGGCAGGTGATAATCTTTATTGGTAACGATAGGTACGGGGCAGGAATCTTTGCACCAGTCAGAAAGTATAGTCCCGCCAATACCCGATCCACCCAAACCGGTAATCACCACATTCTCAATTTTATTTTGGGCACCGCTTATCTTCGCGTTTTTTGCAATTTTAAGTGCTTCATTGAGTTGACCGGTAAAATCGGCCACAAGTTCTTTCATCATAATTTACAGGTTAGTGTTTATTTTTCGCCAAAAGTTTGCTTGAGTTGTTCCACCGTTTTTTTCGCATTCCCTGCAAAAAACAAATCATCAGTTATAAAAATAGGACGCTTTAGCAATGAATACTCTTGGAGCAAAAGTTCTTCCCACTCCGCATCGGTCAGGTTTTTATTCTTCAAATCGTTTTGAGCGTAAAACCTTCCGCGCCTGTTAATCAGCTCGCTGTATGAATCTACGCGTTCCCTGAGCGCCTTCAGCTCCTCCTTTGAAACGTTTTCGCCCTTTACCTCGCGCAATTCAAAACCCGATGTATCCACCTCATTTAAAATACGTTTACAAGTACTGCACGTTTTCAAATAAAAAATCTTATTCATTCGGTTTCATCTTTTGGTTCGTCAAAAGTAAAACATGAGCGCGTAACAGTTGCGGTAATTGAAGTTTTATGTTGTCTTTTTTTTGGTCAGAACCGTACCCCGACCTCTGCAAAAAACCACCGAAAACGAAACACTTATTTAAAAATTACTGTTTATATTTGAGGCGGTGCCGGTACAAGCCGATGCTACCGTAGCATTTTAAAAAAAACACGAACAACAACGATATGAGCAACGACAAAGAAACATCGAAAAAAGGCGCCTTGATGGGCGGTGAATTTTTAATCAAAGATGCCGAGGCCGGGGATGTATTTATTCCGGAAGAGTTTGACGAGGAGCAGCGCATGATTGCTCAAACGTGCAGAGACTTTTTGGAAAGTGAGGTTTACCCCAACTTGGACCGTATCGACGCCTTGGAAGAAGGTTTAATGCCCTCCATTTTAGATAAAGCCGGTGAATTGGGCATTTTGGGCATCTCAGTTCCCGAGCAGTACGGAGGTTTTGGTAAAAACTTTGTAACCTCGATGTTATCGGCTGAGGAAACGGGCGCCGGTTACTCTTTCTCGGTTTCCATATCGGCACATACGGGAATAGGCACACTGCCCATTTTGTACTATGGTACAGATGAGCAAAAAGAAAAATACCTTCCCAAGCTGGCCACCGGCGAATACAAAGGTGCTTACTGCCTAACCGAGCCCGGCTCCGGATCTGACGCCAACAGCGGGAAAACAAAAGCGGTTTTAACCGAAGACAAAAAACACTATGTGCTTAACGGACAAAAAATGTGGATTACCAACGGCGGCTTTGCTGATGTTTTCACGGTTTTTGCCCGTATTGACGATGACGAAAACTTGAGCGCGTTCATTGTGGAATCTAACACCGAGGGCATTACCCTAAACCCCGAAGAAAAAAAGATGGGCATCAAAGGTTCGTCCACACGTCAAGTATTTTTTAATGATGTGAAAATTCCCGCCGATAATCTGCTGGGCAAACGCAATGAAGGGTTTAAAATCGCGCTCAACATACTCAATATTGGTCGCATCAAACTCGCCGCCGCGGTGCTGGGCGGTGCTAAAAAAACCATTTCACAAGCGGCCAACTACGCCAATGAGCGCAACCAGTTTGGCAGACCCATTTCAAAATACGGCGCCATAAAAGATAAACTGGGCAAAATGGCCATCAAAACCTACGCTTGTGAATCGGCAACCTACCGCGCGTCACAAAACATTGAAGACCTCATCAAACAACTGGAGTCGCAAGGTACCGATCCCGGTCAAGCTACGCTTAAAGGCATTGAGCAATATGCCGTAGAGTGTGCCATGATGAAAGTGCACGGCAGTGAGACGCTGGATTTTGTGGTGGACGAAGGCGTTCAAATTTACGGCGGCATGGGGTACTCTGCCGAATCGCCCGTTGAACGAGCCTACCGCGATGCGCGCATCAACCGTATTTTTGAGGGAACCAACGAAATCAACAGAATGCTGTCGGTAGATATGATGTTGAAAAAAGCCATGAAAGGCGAATTAGACCTCATGGGTCCCGCAAAAGGCGTTCAAGACGAGTTGATGTCCATACCGGATTTTAGTCAGAGTGACGAAGGTCTTTTCACTCGTGAAAAACGCTACGTATCCAACTTTAAAAAAGCGGTATTGATGACGGCGGGAGCTGCGGCTCAAAAACTCATGATGGAATTGGCAAAGGAACAGGAAATATTGATGAACATTGCCGATATGCTTATTGAAACCTATGTTGCCGAGTCGGTAATCTTGCGTGTAGAAAAACTGGTTTCCATAAAAGGAGAGGAGGAAACCAAAATTCAGCAAAACATGGCGCGTGCGTATGTGTTTGACGCCGCCGAAAAAATTGGCCGTTGCGGTCGCGAAGCGCTCATGAGCTTTGCCGAGGGTGATGAGTTGCGCATGATGATGTTGGGAATTAAGCGCTTTTCAAAAGTAGATCCCGTAAACATAAAAGAACTGCGACGAAGCGTAGCTCAAAAAATTATTGATGAAAACAAATACAGTTTCTAAACGGCGGTTTAGTTGAACAAAAAACCGGTTGCGTAAAGCGCCGGTTTTTTTATTGATATTCACAAATCCGATTTCAAGGTTTTATTCCCACGCGATAGTAACCCGAGGTTTCGGCCTCTTCAAAAGCCTTTTTCAAATCATCAAGCTTAAACTCTACTGCCGTTAATTCGGCAAAAGGATAGTTAATATGATTTTGCTCAATAAAATCAACTGCCTCAACCAAATCAACAGGAGCATAATTATGTAAACCTTTGATGGTTAATATTTTTCTAACCACACTTTCTGCGTCAATTTTAACTTTAGGCTGAGAAAATACGGCTCCCACAAAAACAATAATACCACCTATTTCCAAACAATTAATGCAATGCTCCATGGCTTGGGTCATACCTGTGGTTTCTATAACTACTTCGGGGTTTAAAGCCTGAAAATCGGCAGACTTATTATCTGCGACCTCAAACGTTTCAGGATTCCCGAATTTTTTTACAAATTGCAGTCTCTTTTGATCAATATCAGTCACTATTATTTTTCGCGCACCTTTCCATTTCGCAAAAACACAAGCCGAAAGACCCAACATTCCCGCCCCTGAAATCAAAACTACCTTATCTTTGACATCTCCTGCTTTCCTAAAAGCGCCGGCTACTGTAGCATGTGTGCAATTATTAACCCGGCGGCTTTATATCTATAATTGTCAAGCAGCATATTGAATATCCTTGTGTTTGAAATATTTGATTACTCTATCGGGTGT
>PXEK01000386.1 GCA_003564735.1 Cryomorphaceae bacterium | reverse complement strand
CAAACGCTCATTGTCAGGAATGCCGTCGCCGTATCCGACACCTAAACCATCGTATGGTATGCCGTCATCATTAAGGGCTCCTTGACAATCGAAAAGACACAAGCAGTTATCTTTACCGTCATTATCTTGGAACGGACCTTGAAAAAAGTCAACACCAATGGCGGGTGGTTGAGATCCGTAGCCAAGTGCGCCGGCGTTATCCTGATCAACTTCGTTCCCATTGTAGCAGAACCCGAAACCTCGGGAAGGGTCACACCCCACCAAATCGTCAAATGGATCACCCAAATCGGGATCTGCCCAAAAACCAAAATACGTATTGGTCAATTCAAAAGATGATCTGTTAACCAATTCGTAGTTATAAAATGTCATATTATTCACCTCATCGTTGGTCGCATAGGCAAAAGCCTGAGCACGTATTTCCATACCGATGGGATCACCGTTCGATTCGGTGTGAATATTTCCTCGGTCATTAAAAATCCACCATAAGTTTTGATCTCCATAGATATCTACAATTCTTTGTTGACAATCAACAACACCATCTAAATTGTATCGTGGATAATCACCGGCTTGTGGATTATAGATTCCGTCACCGTCAGTATCGACGAAAGGTGCCAAGTTGAAATCCTCATTATACGGATCAAAATCACGACCGTGAGCAGGCCAATCCAAAATAGCCTGAGGAATTTGATAGTTTGGAAATTGTTCTGCTTGTGCTTCGGGATCATCTTGCCCCAATTGATGCCAAGCAACAAATTCTGCAACATCATTCATCGTGGTAAGCCAGTGACGGTCGTACTCCAAACAAGTTTCCGAGTTAATTTCGGCTGTTCTCGTACTCAAAGGACCCGTCCAGAAATCATTACCAAGACTTCGATACCGCTGAGCAGCCACTTTCAATTGCCCCGAAACATCTTGTCCGCCCAACCACAGTGAGGCCGCAAACATAGAGTGACGTTCGGAATTTTTAGGGATTTCATAACGAGCTCTTCCGGCGAGATTCCACCACATGTCTCCCCCCGTTTGAATAAGAGCTCTGGTGTTCCCGATGTCCAGATCCAGTGCACCTGTGGGAGGAACACAGTTTGATGCTGTACCATCATTGTTTCCTTTTTTGCCGCTCCTCTTCGCTTCGTTCGGATTGTTCATCGCATGCAAGTCTACAGCGAAAGTAACCGCCAGTGCAAAGAACAAATAACCTAATTTTTTCATCTTCATTTTCATTCGGCTTTTACACATAATTAAAAGTTTAGTATCACGCCTATTCTTGCTCTTCGGGGAAGTACAAAGTTTGTTGGTCTGTTAATTTGCATGATATATTGTTCTCTAAAAGCTTGAACGTCTACGGCACTTGCAATGGTTTGCGCATAACGCGGATCATCTAAATATCCGTCATCATTAGTTGTACCCGTTGCACGGTAAACATTCAAAATATTTTGTTGGTTCAACACATTAAGAACCCATAAGTATACGTTTAAGTTCATTTCCTTGTCTTTTGGACCTACTTTAAAGTTGATATCTCTATCCACTCTGGCATCTACCCTAAACTGCCAAGGCAATCTAGAACCATTAATAGAACCATCAATGATGGCATTTCCACCACCCGATATTAGACCGGTACCTGTAGGGAAAGACTGACGGGTGTAGGGATTTCCCGAACCTACATTAAACTGAAGGTTAGCTCCGGTGTTCTCTAAGATTCTTTTGTCCCCAATCACAGGGCCGTTGTAATCTTTACCTTGTCCATAGCGATAGTCCACATTGGCCACAATTGTGTGCCTCTGGTCAAAATTTAACGGTGTAGTGGCTCTTAAGTTCGCTTTACCTGCACGAATTAGGTTAGCAGCGGTTGTTTGGGTGGAGCCCGTACCTTCAGCGAATTGAAGTGTATAAGCTAGTCTCACCTTCAAGTTGTCTGTTCTCAACCTTCTCAAGTCATAAGTGAAAGTAAACCCTTTCACCGTACCAAAATCAATATTACCCCTGGTTGAGTATGTTCTTGGATATGCATCCTGACGAGCAATCAACTGAATTTGATCTCTCATTTCTCGATAGAAAGCTTCAATAGTCAAAGCTGATTTATTCGTGAGAGCTTGTTTGAAACCGATTGCATAATCAACTGTGGTTTCAGGACGCAAATCGGGGTTATTAATGAACTGCGCAGCCGTTCTTTGCTCTAGGAAGAAATAGTCAATGGGGTTCAATCGAACTCCTCCGGGTGGCCTTTGAGTCAAGACATCATAGTGGGCAAAGAATAATGCCTCTTCAGAAATCGGGAAAGAGAATGAAATTCGAGGCATGATATTTACTTGAGGCGTATAATCCACAAAGGCGCCGGAATTAATATCTCTTGAGCTTGTATTCTCTTTATCCTGCAATAGCGGAGCTGTGGCTCCGGTAGAAGTTACAAGAGAAGTACCATCACTAATTTCTTCACCTTGTGCATTAAACCAAGTATTATCTCTTCGAAAACCTATGATTTGGGTTGGATTTTCGACGTTGTCAACATAAACAGAGTAGTCATCACCGATATTTCCGGGAATTCTGTATTCACCCATATCTGCCGCCAATTGCTGTGCCTCCGCTTCGCCCGCTGTTACCTGAGGGAACAACACGTAAGGGTCGCGCAGTACCTGCTGATTAGCATCAAAACGGTCAATTCGTACACCTACATTGAAAATCAAATCATCAAAAGCGAATTTATCTTGAATCTAACCCGCAAAGTAGATAGGTTGGAAAGTTGGCACGGGACGAGTGTAGTTACCGTTTTCATCGGTTGCATTAAAGAAGTCGTCCACCGTATAATTGTCACTCACTTTATTTCCATAGGCATCATAACCGAAATAACTCACCAACTCACTACCGTTATTCAATAACTCATCTGTAGAGAAGAAGTCAAGCGATAGCTGATCGGGTGTCAAATTGTTGAAATCAACAAAATCGTTTCCGCTAGGGTCTAAACCTAAACTTCTTCTCACATTGTAGTCAAAGAAGGATTGATTATCTCCGTTAATTTCACCGGTATAAGGACCGGGAGCACTATTAAGTCTTTCAAAGTCGATAATTGGTGCGTCATTAAATACACCTGCAACCGTTCCGTTTTCCGTATCCAACTGCTCAATATGACTATTCATTCTTTGGCGACCAATTAGCCACAAACGTGTGGGGTCAAGATTGTATCCTCTATCTGACCGTTGCTCCCACTCAAAACCTAGTTGAATATTGTGGTTTTTGAAATCGACAGACCCGGTACCGCTGATTCTAAACTGGTTATTTTGGCTTAATTGAAGATTATTACCTCCTCTACCAATAGCACGAAGCGCATGACTTTCCCAGATATTGTTTATGGCACGCGGGAAGTCGCCATTCACTAAACCGCCGTTTTGTCGAATGTTATTGTAAGAACGCAAGAAGAAGTTTTCTCCCGCACCAAAGAAGCGGAGTGAATTATTTCTGTCATCCCACACAAAAGAACCGCCTCCTTCTTCAGGGTTAGATGCCAATTCTTTGTCAAAAACAGGGGCTCCGTTCTCATCATACCCTTGCCATCCGAAAAGATCGTAATAGTTAGAGGTGAATCGCGCCAAATCCTCATTTCCGGCTGAAGGTCTAAAGCCAATCAAGGTATCTGTAAAAGTATTTTGGAAATATCCGCTACCTACGTATCGGCCGCTTTCCCCCAAAAGGTTATTGGGGTCACTCAAATTAGCAACGGTATCTACACCTCTAAACTCATAGGTTCTGGCCTGTTGACGCTCGAACTGACCGTAATAACCGTACTGAAAGGCATCATCTTGGAAGTTTTCATCCCACTGTCTAAAGTTGGTTTGGTTAAAATCAAACTGCAAGCTGTAGAACATATTAGTAATATCTGAAGATGACTCTTCTCTTTTCTGGTAGGGATCTACCAAGCGGTGAGTCCATCTACCAAAAACCCTCCAATCTGAACGCGTTGTTTGAGGCATGTTATGTGCATTGGCAAGTACACGTCGTTGGTCAAAGGCTACACCTCGTCTCCATTCGTAGTTACCGCCAAAAGTTAAATTGGTTTTGTCACCTGTGTTCACATCAATTTTACCGTTCAAGTTAAAAGAATGACTGCATCGGTTTGGTGTTGTGCGCACTTTTTCGAAGTCGTTCATACGAAGGTACTCCGCATTTTGAAATGCTCCCGTTCCCGTGGGCGCATAACGTAAAGGCTGTTCTCTAATTTGCTGATAGGCCTCATCCTTCATCTGCCAGTGACCAATCATTGAAGGTCTGCCGTCTTGGGTTCCGGTATAATTACCTGCAAAGAAAAAGCCCAATAACGGCTCTTCTGTTTTGTTGCCTTCTTCATCCTTTTTAAACATTAAAGGGCCTGCCAGAGTACCTTCCAAAAGGTTGTATCCGAATCTATCCAATCCATAAACTTGGTCTCTCTCTCCAAAGCGGTAACCTGAAGTTATGTATTCCATACTTCCGAAATAATCCGCGGCAGGACCTCGAGTAGTAATACTAATGATACCTCCTGTTGCGTCACCGTATTGAGCGGGCATACCACCGGTTATCACATTTACCTCTTCAATAGCACTTTGCGGTAGGTTGTTTGAGCCCCGAACCTTAATACCGTCAATAAAATATAGGTTGGCATCTGTTCGCGACCCTCTAACATTTAAGTTACCCGTACCATCATCTTGTGAATAAACCCCACCAACGGTTTCCGCTACTCCCGTAGCACTACGTGTGGGCATCTTCACCAAGTCTTCTTTAGTGATTCTTGCACCGGCGGTGTTATTATCTTTTTCAATTAAGGGAATCTTGAATTCAACGATTTCTACATCCAAGTCCAAGTCTGTAGCTGAGGGAGCCATCTCCAAATCGGCAAATGAAATTTGGTCGGCACCTACTCTTACACCCGTCACAGCGATTGGACGAAAACCAACAAATGAAGCCTTAACCGTATATTCACCCGGGGTTAAAGGCTTAATGAAATATTCACCGTCCATATTGGTAGAACCACCCGCCTGCCGAACACCATTGAGCTCTACAACTACGTTAACAAAGGGTAACGGTTCCCCGGTTTCTTTATCCAATACCTTTCCCTTGAGCGATCCGGCTCCCGTTTGGCCAAAAGCCGTCAAACTCAAAGTTAGAAGTAAAATTGCTGTTCCGAGTAACTTTTTCAGCATATTATTAAATTTAAATTAATGTTCAATTTATCGCCAAGTAAAATTGCAGTGTCTTAAAAGAGGCTGTAAAAGTATAATAATCACTCTTACCTCGCAAATTTTTTCTTACCGTCTGTGGGAAATCATATTAATTTTCCGATTCCACGGCGTAAGCGCTACAATCTATTACGTGTTTATTTTCAACTTTAAAATTCGCGAAATTAATTGCTCCTGTCAAGAGTACAAGAAAAAAATGTTTCTTTTTTTCGACACCTATTGATATATGACGCTAAAGGTTAGCTTATCATATTGTTTATCAATGCCTTTTTTTTTCTTTTT